>NZ_JBFREY010000004.1:0-209313 GCF_052114545.1 Pseudomonas sp. KB_12
TCGCCTAGGCTCGGCATGCCCTCACTCCGGCATTGCTCCGTGGGCCGCCGCGAAGGGCCATCCATGGCCCAGCGCGGCTACCTCGGCATCCATGCCGAGGTGCCCACTGCGCAATGCCTGCGTTCGGCCATCGTGGTTAACGGGGCGCCGAGATCAACGTCCACCACGAGGCGGCCTAACAGCCGACCTGGTTCTTGATGGAGACCGCGTTCCCCCTGTGGGAGCAAAGCTTGCTCGCGAGGCGGCCTAACAGCCGACCTGATTCTTCCGGCCGTACCCCGATCCCATTGTGGGAGCGAGCTTGCTCGCGAAGGCGGCCTAACAGCCGCCCTGTCCCTGTCGGCTGTACTTCAATCCAACTGTGGGAGCGAGCCTGCTCGCGAAGGCGGCGGCACATTCAACATGGATGCAAGCAGACCCATCGCTATCGCGAGCAAGCTCGGCTCCCACAGGGATCGGCGGTGGACACGGATCTTATAAACGACCAAAAACCTGTGTGGGAGCGAGCTTGCTCGCGATGGCGGCCTGACAGCCGACCAGGATTGTGGGAATGGTCGGACAATCCTCCGGGTTGCAGCAGATTTTTCCGACGAGCTCTGGCGGTTGCCGGGTGGGAAGGGCTGTCGCTAGTCTTTTCCCGTCGCTGCAAATTCAGCGGCCGGGCTTGGAAACCCGATAAGTAGACGGCGCGAAAGCGCCCTTCATGACGTATGCTTGCGGTCGTTTTTTGACCATGCTTTCGTTATGGCGGCTGTGCGCGGGAGACCTTCGGGTCTGTCGGGCTCGTTTACCCCGGTTTTCCAACCTGCGTACGGCTGCCACCCCTCGCTTGGAAACGAACGTGGCAGCTCCAACCTGTAGACGGAGTGTCACCCTATGTTCAAAGCCACACCCAACCCCCCCCCCGAAACCGATCCCCAAGGACTTGATGAAGCCGCCAAGCGCGCCATCGACCATTATCTCGACCCCAAGCCTCAAGCCAAAAAGAAAAAGCCCTCAGGTCAACTGTTCACCGTCGTGGCCGGTGTCGACACCGAAAGCCTGCTGGCCAACCTCAGCGAAACTTTGGCCTCAGCCGATGCCATGGTCAGCGACCTTGCCTTCGACCTTAAAGGCTCGCGACGCCATGTTGCCCTTGGCATTCAGCAACTGATCGAGCTGGGCGCTTTATTGGCGAATCGGATGCTGGATAACGTCAATACACAACCTTGACCACACCGCGCGCAGAAGCGAGAAGGCTCGCTTCCACAATTGGACCGGGGTACGACCGGGAGAGCCAGGTCGGCTGTCAGGCCGCCTCGCGAGCAAGCTTTGCTCCCACAGATCTGATGGGTGTACGACCGGAAGAACCAGGTCGGCTATAAGGCCGCCTCGCGGTGGACGTTGATCTCGGCGCCCCGTTAACCACGCTGGCCGAACGCAGGCATTGCGCAGTGGGCAACCCGGCATGGATGCCGGGTTAGCCGCGCTGGGCCATGGATGGCCCTTCGCGGCGGGCCCACGGAGCAATGCCGGAGTGAGGGCACACCGAGCCTGAGCGAGGTGCCGAGTGGTGGGGCAGAGCGTTTTTGGTTACTTTTGGCGCTCTTTCCAAAAGTGACCCGCTGTAAGAGCGGAACCGCCAGCCGCCGTTACCGAAGAAACGGATATACACACCTTAAGCGAACAGCATTAGCCTCCCACAGGGAAACTGCGCTGATTTTTAGTCCCGCACCAGACTTTGCTCCCACCCCTACGCGCTGTAATCTCCCCGCCATTTCCCGGCCAAGGCTTCGATTACCCATGACCACCTCCCTCATCCGCATCGCCGCCGCCCTGTTGCTCGGGCCGGACGGGCGAACCCTGCTGGTGCGCAAGCGCGGCACCCGGGCCTTCATGCAGCCGGGCGGCAAGATCGAGGCCCATGAACAACCGGTGCAGGCGCTGGCCCGCGAGCTGGAAGAAGAGCTTGGGTTGCAGATCGACCCGGCACAGGCCCGTTACCTGGGCGTGTTCAGCGCGCCGGCGGCCAACGAACCGGGGTTTACCGTGCAGGCCGAGGTGTTTTTGCTGAGCATCGACGCCCCGGTTTCGCCGGCTGCCGAAATTGAAGAGGTGTGCTGGATCGACCCGGTCCTGGACAGCAATCTTTTGCTGGCACCGTTGACAGGCGAGGTGATCCTGCCGTTTTATCGAGCGACACTTCTCGCTACCTGCTGATTCACGCCTCAAGGACTGATGCTCATGATTCCATTGCCGGACCTGTTGATTTTCGCCGCCGCCGCGTTGCTGATGGTACTGACGCCCGGGCCGAACATGATCTACCTGATTTCCCGTTCGATCTGCCAGGGCCGCAAGGCCGGCGTCACCTCCCTGCTGGGGGTGGTGGCGGGGTTCTTCGTGCACATGTTCGCCGCGGCCGCCGGGTTGACGGCGGTGTTCCTGGCGGTGCCCGTGGCCTATGAAGTATTGAAATGGGCCGGTGCGCTGTACCTGTTGTGGCTGGCCTGGCAGGCCGTCAAGCCGGGCGCGCGTTCGCCTTTCGAGGCCCAGCAGTTGCCAGCGGACTCGACGCGCAAGTTGATCACCATGGGCTTTCTCACCAGCGCCCTGAACCCCAAGATCGCGGTGTTCTATCTGTCGGTGTTCCCGCAGTTCATCAGCCCGGAACACGGTTCGCTGTTCACCCAGAGCATCATCCTCGGGCTGACCCAGATCAGCGTCAGTTTCAGCGTCAACCTGTTGATCGCCCTGTTCGCTGCCGGAATTGCCTCGTGGTTCGTCCACAACCCGACCTGGCTGGCGGCGCAGCGCTACTTCATGGGGTTTGTCCTCGGTGCGCTGGCGTTGCGCCTGATGTTTGAGCAACGGCGTTCGGCGTGAGCATCCGACGGTTGAGGGCCGGCGATGCCCAGGCGTATCGCCAGCTGATGCTCCAGGCATACGCATTGCACCCGCAGGCCTTCACCTCCAGCGTCACCGAGCGGGCCAAGCTGCCTATCAACTGGTGGGAGTCACGCCTGGGCAGCCGGCTCGATGTGTTGTTGGGGGCGTTTGTCGAGCAAGAGCTGGTCGGCATCGTCGGCCTGGCCCTGGAGCCTCGGGAAAAAGCCCGACACAAGGCGCTGCTGTTCGGCATGTACGTCGCCGATGAACAGCGCCATCGCGGGCTCGGCTACCAACTGGTCCAAGCCGCCCTCGTCGAAGCCCGGCGCCATCCCTTCCTGCGTCTGGTGCAACTGACCGTCACCGCCGGCAACGAGCCGGCGCTCAAGCTCTACCAGCGTTGCGGCTTCGTCCTGTATGGCCTTGAGCCGATGGCGATCTGCGTGGGCGACGAATACCACGACAAAATCCATATGTGGCTCGAACTTTGAGCTGACCACTGATTTGAGTGATGGAGCTTTTGTGGCGAGGGAGCTTGCTCCCGCTGGGCTGCGCAGCAGACCCGTTTTGTGGCCGCTTCGCGCCCAAGCGGGAGCAAGCTCCCTCGCCACAAAAGCAGTCAGCGCACGGCACTGACCCCATCCAATGTCGAAAACGACGTGTCCTTGGCCGTCAGCAAAAAGTCGCGCATGTACGGCGCGTCGAGCATGTCGGTGCGCACCGCCGCGTACAGCGTGGCAAACAAGCCTTTCTCCCCCAGCCGCTTGGCCTTCACGTAGCCCCGCGAGCTGTATTCATGCAGGGCCCAGTGCGGCATGCCGCAGACGCCGCGACCGCTGGCCACCAGTTGCATCATCATCACCGTCAGTTCAGAGGTGCGCACCTGGGCCGGTTCGATGTCGGCCGGTTCCAGGAAACGGGTGAAGATGTCCAGCCGGTCGCGCTCCACCGGGTAGGTGATCAGGGTTTCGCTGATCAAGTCCTCGGGCACGATGTAGGGCTTGCCCGCCAGTCGATGCTGGTTGGCCACGGCGAGCATCGCTTCGTAGGTGAACAATGGCACGTAGGTGATGCCGGCCAGCTCCAGCGGGTCGGAGGTCACCACCAGGTCGAGGTCGCCCCGGGCCAGGGCTGGCAACGGCGCGAAGGCGAAGCCCGAGGCCAGGTCCAGTTCGACTTCCGGCCAGGCATCGCGGAACTGGTCGATGGTTGGCATCAACCACTGGAAGCAGCTATGGCACTCGATGGCCATGTGCAGCCGTCCGGCGGTGCCGCCAGCCAGGCGGGCGATGTCCCGTTCGGCGCCGCGCAGCAAGGGCAGGGCGGCATCGGCCAGTTGCAACAGGCGCAGGCCGGCGCTGGTGAACCGTACCGGCTTGGTCTTGCGCACGAACAACTGCATGCCCAGGCGCTCTTCCAGTTCCTTGAACTGGTGGGAGAGGGCGGACTGGGTCAGGTGCAGGCGTTCGGCGGCTTCGACCAGGCTGTCGGCTTCGCGCAGGGCGTGCAGGGTCTTGAGGTGACGGAGTTCAAGCACCGGAGTTGCTCCATGAGTAAAACTTGTGATCAACACGAAAAGGTTGAGTTTGTCTCATGCAGGGTCTGCTGTCGACAATGGCGCCATCTTTTACAGGAGGACGCACACCATGGCCCTGGCCCACACCCTCGGTTTCCCGCGCATCGGCGCCGACCGCGAACTGAAAAAAGCCCTCGAAGCCTACTGGAAGGGCGACCTGGCCCCGGCCGCGTTGCAGGCGGTGGGTCGCGAACTGCGGGCCCGGCACTGGCAATTGCAGAAAGACGCCGGCATCGACCTGCTGCCCGTCGGCGACTTTGCCTGGTACGACCAGGTGCTCAGCCACTCCTTGACCCTGGGCGCCGTGCCACAGCGTTTCCACAGCACCTTGAATGCCCAGGGCCGGCCGACCCTCGACACCCTGTTCGCCATGGCCCGTGGCGCCACGACCAGTTGCTGCGGTGCCGACCACGGCCAGGCGCA
The DNA here is from genome assembly GCF_052114545.1 of Pseudomonas sp. KB_12. Classification (NCBI taxonomy): domain Bacteria; kingdom Pseudomonadati; phylum Pseudomonadota; class Gammaproteobacteria; order Pseudomonadales; family Pseudomonadaceae; genus Pseudomonas; species Pseudomonas sp. KB_12. The sequence goes on from NZ_JBFREY010000004.1 coordinate 4,865, forward strand.
ATACGCCCAGGAGCTGACCAAGTGGTTCGACACCAACTACCACTACCTGGTCCCGGAGTTTTCCGCCGACCAGACCTTCGCCCTGAGCTGGGAACAGTTGTTCGACGAAGTGGACGAGGCCCATGCCTTGGGTCATCAGGTCAAACCGGTGATCATCGGTCCGTTGACCTACTTGTGGCTGGGCAAGGCCAAGGGCGAGGCGTTCGACAAGCTCGACCTGCTGGAGCGCCTGCTGCCGGTCTACGGTGAGATCCTCAACCGCCTCAAGGCCCAGGGCGTGGAATGGGTGCAGATCGACGAACCGATCCTCACCCTGGACCTGCCACTGGCCTGGAAGAGCGCCTTCGAGCGGGCTTACCACATCCTCCAGTACTCGCCATTGAAAAAGCTCGTCGCCACCTATTTCAGTGGCCTGCAAGACAACCTCGGCCTGGCGGTGAGCCTGCCAGTGGACGGTTTGCACATCGACGCGGTACGTGACCCGGAACAACTGGGCCAAGTGCTGGACCGCCTGCCGACCTACAAGATTCTCTCGGTGGGCCTGGTCAACGGGCGCAACGTCTGGCGCTGCGAACTTGAACAGGCGCTGGCGCAATTGCAACCGGCCCAGGAGCGCTTTGGCGACAACCTCTGGGTCAGCACCTCGTGCTCGCTGTTGCACAGCCCGGTGGACCTGGAGCGCGAAGACCAGCTCGATCCGGAACTCAAGAGCTGGCTCGCCTTTGCCGTGCAGAAGTGTGGTGAAGTCGCGGTGCTGCGCGATGCCCTGAACGATCCACAGGCCCCCGCTGTGCAGCAGGCCTTGGCCGATAGCCGCGTGGTGCAGGCCAGTCGCGCCAGCTCGGCGCGCATTCACAAACCCGCGGTCCAGGCGCGCCTGGCGGCAATCGGGCCACAGGACAGCCAGCGGCGTTCGCCGTTTGCCAAACGCATCGAACGTCAGCGCGCCCGTCTGAAACTGCCGGCCTTTCCCACCACCACCATCGGCTCCTTCCCGCAGACCCCGGCGATTCGCCTGGCGCGCCAGGCCTACAAGCAAGGCAAGCTATCGGCCAATGACTATCAGGACGCCATGCACACCGAGATCCGCCATGCCGTGCAGATCCAGGAACGCCTGGGCCTGGACGTGCTGGTGCACGGTGAAGCCGAGCGCAACGACATGGTCGAATACTTCGCCGAGCAATTGGACGGCTACGTCTTCACCCGTTTCGGTTGGGTGCAGAGCTACGGTTCGCGCTGCGTGAAACCGGCGATCATCTATGGCGACATCAGTCGGCCGAGCGCCATGACCGTCGACTGGATCCGCTACGCGCAAAGCCTGACCGACAAGGTCATGAAAGGCATGCTCACCGGTCCCGTGACCATGCTGATGTGGTCGTTCCCCCGCGAAGACGTGTCGCGCCAGGTCCAGGCCCGACAACTGGCCCTGGCCCTGCGCGACGAAGTGCTGGACCTGGAAAAGGCCGGGATCAAGATTGTGCAGATCGACGAGGCAGCGTTTCGCGAAGGGTTGCCGCTGCGTCGCGGGCAATGGCAGGAGTACCTGGATTGGGCGGTTGACGCGTTCCGTTTGTGCGCGTCGGGGGTGGCTGATGAAACCCAGATCCATACCCACATGTGCTACAGCGAATTCAATGATGTGATCAAGGCCATCGCCGACATGGACGCCGATGTCATCACCATCGAGACCTCGCGTTCGGACATGGAATTGCTGGAGGCTTTCGAGGCGTTCGACTACCCGAACGACATTGGCCCGGGCGTCTACGACATCCACTCGCCACGGGTGCCGGACACGGCCGAGATGGTTGCGCTGATGAGCAAGGCGGTAAAACGGATCGCCGCCGAACGGCTGTGGATCAACCCCGACTGCGGGTTGAAAACCCGGGGCTGGCCGGAAACGGAAGCGGCACTGGTGAACATGGTGGCGGCGGCGCGGCAGTTGCGTAGCCAGCTGGCGTAGGAGCTGTCGAGCGAAGCGAGGCTGCGATCTTTTCCCAGGCAATTGAGTCATGAGTGAAAAAAACAGCAGATCAAGGTCAAAAGATCGCAGCCTTCGGCAGCTCCTACGCAATCTTCATCAAACTGTCACGCAACTGTGGCAGCGCGCTTGAACAAACTTCATCAGACTCGCGCTCTACTGGGGTTCTGCGTTTCGGTGTTTCTTCATGCGTGTATTCATTTTCCTGGCCGCGTTGTTTTTCGGCCTGCCGTCGATGGCGGCTTCTCGGTGTGACATCAATGTTGCGACCCAACGGGTCGATCTGGATCAGGTGAGCCTGGCCTACCAGAGCGTTGGCCGTGCCTCGGATCCGGCGCTGTTGCTGGTGATGGGCCTGGGTGGGCAGTTGATCCATTGGCCGGACGAAGTGGTGGTCGCCCTGTGCGAGCAAGGTTTCCGAGTGATTCGCTACGACAACCGCGACGTCGGCCTGTCCACCTGGCGCCAGGCCCCCGGCAGCGCCAACCTGACCTTCGAAGCCCTGCGCTATAAACTCGGCTTGCCCGTGGCCGCGCCGTATACCTTGACCGACATGGCCGACGACGGGCTGGGGCTGATGGACGCCTTGCAGGTGCAAAGCTTCCACGTATTGGGCGTGAGCATGGGCGGGATGATCGCCCAGCACATGGCCGCGATGGCGCCGCAGCGGGTCGAAAGCCTGACCCTGATCATGACCAGTTCCGGGGCCGAAGGCTTGCCCGCACCCAGCGCCGCGCTGGTGCAGTTGCTGTCGCGGCGCAGTGCGCCGGATCGTGAAGCGGCCCTGCAGCAGCAGGCCGATCTGCTGGCCGCGTTGGGCAGCCCGATGGTGGTGGATGATCGCCAGGTGCTGCTGCATCAGGCCGCCGTGGCCTATGACCGGGCCTTCAACCCCGAAGGCGTGAAGCGCCAGATCATGGCGATCATGGCCGAGCCGAGTCGGGTGGCACTGCTCAATCAACTGCGGGTGCCGACGCTGGTGGTCCACGGCACCGCCGACCCTTTGCTGCCGGTGATGCACGGCGTGCATCTGGCGGCGCATATCCAGGGCAGCCAGTTGAAGCTGATCCCGGGCCTGGCCCATCGTTTCCAGGAGGCGTTCAAGGCGCCATTGCTGGGGGCCGTGTTGCCGTATCTGCAGCAGCACCGCGAGGACACGTCGCACTGGGCGCAGATCGAGCCGGTGCAGGCGCCTAATCTGCTCTGATAACCCTGATGGCTTGAGGCCTGCCCGGCTTTTGTGGCGAGGGAGCTTGCTTCCGCTGGGCCTGTAGGAGCTGTCGAGCGAAGCGAGGCTGCGATCTTTCCCCTGGCAATTGAATCAAGAGCGAAAGATCAAGATCAAAAGATCGCAGCCTTCGGCAGCTCCTACAGTGCAACCCAAGCGGGAGCAAGCTCCCTCGCCACAGTTTCATTCACCCTTGAAGGGGGCAGTTGCTACCGCGCCCGTGCCTGCTCCACCAACCACCCCATCAACTCCTGCAACGGCCCTGACACCTGGGGTTTGTGCGGATGCACCAGGTGATAACCCAGCCCGGTTTTGACCTTCAGTTCGAACGGCATCACCAGCCGGCCGGCGCTCAGGTCGTCACCGATCAGCGACCAGTCGCCAATCGCCACGCCCGTGCCTTGGGAAGCCATGGACATCGCCAGGTCCAGGGTTTCGAAATGCTGGCCCTTGCTGACATTGCTCAAGTGCACAGCGGCTGCCTTCAGCCAGGCGTTCCAGTCGCGCTCGTCACGGGTGGGGTGCAACAGCAGGTGTTGTTGCAGGTCGGCGGGTTCACGCAGCGGCACCGGGCCTTCCAGGATCGTGCGGGAGCAGACGGGCGTCAGTTGTTCATCGAACAGATGCACGCACGCCAGCGAGGCGTCGGGTGGTGGGCCATAGACCACCGCGGCGTCGAAGGCTTCGCGCTGGAAATCCACGCCGTGCCTGACCGTGGTGGTCAATTCCACCGGCACGTCCGGCCGTTCCTTCTGCCATTGCAACAGGCGCGGCAGCAGCCAGCGCATCACGCAGGTCGGGGCCTTGAGTTGCAGGGTCTGGCGTTTTTCGCCGACCTGTTCGACCGCGTCCCCGATCAGGCTGAACACCTGCTGCACCCGGGGTAGCCACGCCTGGCCTTCGGCGGTCAGGCTCAGGCCGCGTGCCTGGCGCTGGAACAGCGCATAACCCAGGTGATCTTCCAGCCCGGCGATCTGCCGGCTCACCGCGCCCTGGGTGATGTGCAGTTGTTCGGCGGCCCGGGTGAAGTTGCAGTATTGGGCCGTGATCAGAAACGTATGCAGCGCCGGCAGCGGGGGAAGTCGTTTCATTTCGGATCCCAGCCATGACGTGAAGACATGGCTAGTATGACTTTTTATCCGTTGTTGCCGCTATGGCCTGCCCGTTCCAATAACGCCATTCCCAAGACAAAAAAGGGTCCCGCCGCAGGCTGTGCGAGGCCCTTTACACGACAAGAAAAAGGCAATGGCAATGGCGACGTGCGGCGAAGTATTGGTCAAGTTGCTCCAAGCGTATGGCGTGGAGCAGGTGTTCGGCATTCCTGGCGTGCACACCGTCGAGTTGTACCGCGGGCTGGCCCGTTCCAGCATCCGCCATGTGACGCCGCGTCATGAACAGGGCGCAGGTTTCATGGCCGACGGTTACGCCCGGGTCAGCGGCAAGCCCGGCGTGTGTTTCATCATCACCGGCCCCGGCATGACCAACATCACCACCGCCATGGGCCAGGCCTACGCCGATTCGATCCCGATGCTGGTGATCTCCAGCGTGCAGTCGCGCAGCCAGTTGGGCGGCGGGCGCGGCAAGTTGCATGAACTGCCGAACCAGGCTGTATTGGTGGGCGGTGTCGCGGCGTTTTCCCACACGCTGATGTCCGCCGCTGAATTGCCCAGCGTGCTGGCCCGGGCGTTTGCCGTGTTCCAGGCTGGGCGCCCGCGGCCGGTGCACATTGAAATCCCGTTGGATGTTCTGGTTGAAGACGCCGATGCCTTGCTCGCCAGCGTGCCGGTGAACATCAACCGCGCCGGTGCTGCGCCGAGTGCCGTGGCGCAAATGGCTGCAAGGCTGGCATTGGCCAAGCGGCCATTGATCCTGGCCGGTGGCGGCGCCCTCGACGCGGCGGCCGAATTGACCGAACTGGCCGAACGTCTTGGCGCGCCAGTGGCGTTGACCATCAATGCCAAGGGCCTGTTGCCGTCCCTGCATCCGTTGCTGATCGGCTCCACGCAGAGCCTGGTCGCCACTCGCGCGTTGGTGGCTGAGGCGGATGTGGTGCTGGCTATCGGCACCGAACTGGCCGAGACCGACTACGACATTACCTTTGCCGGCGGCTTCGAGATCCCCGGTGCGCTGCTGCGCATCGACATCGACGCGGACCAGACCGTGCGCAACTACCCGCCGCATCTGGCGCTGGTGGCCGACGCCCGTGTCGCCGCCCGGGCCTTGCTTGATGAGCTGGACCGGCAACCCTTGGCCGAGCGCCGCGCCGATTGGGGAGCGACGCGTGCCGCCCGGTTGCGCGCGGATCTTCAAGGCAGTTGGGACGAGGCGACCCGCGCCCAGACCTTGTTTCTCGACACCGTCTTGCAAGCGCTACCGGAGGCGGTGTTCGTCGGCGATTCGACCCAACCGGTGTACACCGGCAACCTGACCTTCAACCCGGAGCAGACACGCCGCTGGTTCAATTCATCCACCGGCTACGGCACCCTCGGCTACGCCTTGCCGGCGGCCATTGGCGCCTGGCTTGGTGGCAAGGACCAGGGCCATGGTCGCCCGGCGGTGGTGTGTTTGATTGGCGACGGCGGGTTGCAGTTCACCCTGCCGGAACTGGCCAGCGCCGTGGAAGCGCGCACGCCAGTCATCGTGCTGCTGTGGAATAACCAGGGCTACGAAGAGATCAAGAAATACATGGTCAACCGCGCCATCGAACCGGTGGGCGTGGACATCTACACCCCGGATTTCATCGGCGTCGCCAAGGCCTTGGGCTGCGCTGCCGAAGCCATTGATGATGTGCCGTCACTGTGTGCCGCGTTGCTTGCGGCCCGTGATCGGCAGGGGCCGACATTGATTGAGATCGATCAGGGGGGTTGGACATCGAAGTGCTGAGGTGTTTTTACTGGCCTCATCGCGAGCAAGCTCGCTCCCACAATAGATTGTTGTGAACAGGGAGCCCCTGTGGGAGCGAGCTTGCTCGCGATGGGGCCGGCAAACGCTACACAAACCCCAGGCTCAAACAGTCATCCGCAACCGCGCCAGATCCCGTAACGGCGGCGCGCCGAACAACCGGCTGTACTCGCGGCTGAACTGCGAAGGGCTTTCATAACCCACCCGATACCCCGCCGCCGAGGCTTCCAGCCCTTCGGCGAGCATCAGCCGGCGGGCTTCCTGCAGGCGCAGTTGCTTCTGGTATTGCAGCGGGCTCATGGCGGTCATGGCCTTGAAGCGGTGATGCAGGGTCGAGACGCTGAGGTTCACTTCCCGGGCCAGGTCATCGATGCGCAGCGGCTGTTCGAAATGGCCGTTGAGCCATTTGATCGCCTGGCTGATGCGATGGCTCTGACTGTTGGCGATAGCGATTTCGTACAGCCGATAGCCCTGGGGACTGCGCAGCAGACGATAGAGGATTTCCCGGCGAACCAGCGGGGCGAGCATGGCGATGTCTTTCGGTGTATCGAGCAACCGCGCCAGGCGCAGTACGGCGTCGAGCATCGGCGTGTCCAGGCGTTCGACGTACAGCCCACGCCCGGCGGGGCGGGTCGGCACGCCCAAGGGGCCGGCATCGGCGATCAACGCGGTGATTTCCGCCGGGTCGATGTCCAGGCGCAGTGCCAGGATCGGCTGCTCGGGCGAAACGTCGGCAATGCAACCACTCAACGGCATCGAGACCGAGACCACCAGGTAATGGAGTGGGTCGTAGTTGAACAACTCATCCGCCAGGCGCACCTGTTTGCTGCCCTGGGCCATGATGCACAGCGCCGGTTGTGCCAACACCGGAGCGAACTTATGCGGCTGGCTGTGCCGTGACAGATTCAGCGAGCCGATGGCCGTGGCGTAGCTGCCGTCTTCGCTGGTGTTGCGGTCGATGATCGACGCCAGTTCGGCGCGCTGTTGTTCCAGGTACGTGTCCAGCGGGACGTGGGCGTGGTCGAGTGGCGACATGCCGGGATCCTCAGGCGATAGGGAGCGATGAACAAAAGCTTATGTTTGTGCAAGGCGCAGCGATAGCAACATCCTGTTGAAAGCTTGCCTGATCCTGCACGGCGCAAGGGGCCATGACGCTGCAATGCTGTGGAAACTTGCTTGAAACCTTTTGTTTCAACTTCCCGGGTTTCGACCGGATCGATGGCAAATTCTGTGATACCGATGCGCAGGATTGTGCAATGGGTCGGCAGGAATCGACTAACGAAACTGGCGTCGTGGCGCTTAACCTTTGATCCTGTCGCAGCTGTCCCCGGCTGCACAACGGATTACCTGGGAGGGTTGAACATGACTACACAGATCCCCGTCAGTCACATGGCTTTCGTCCGGGCCCGTACCGGTTGCTCCAGGCAACTGGGGGCGCGCCTGAGTACGCTGATCGCGCCCTCGCGCCTGGCTCCCGGTTGTTTGCACTTTGCCTTGCAGCAATCGCAATGTGACGCTGATTTGTGGCTGGTGTCGGGGCTGTGGGTCAATCAGTCGTCGATGGATGCCTACTTCAATTCACCGGCCATGGCGATTTTCGCCGAGCTGGTGCAGGACCTGGTGGTGAGCAGCCTGGATTTTCATACCTTCAGGGAAGTCTCCGCCGCCCAGGCGACCGAAGGGTGCCGGGCGCAGGTACACAAACTGGCCGGTTGAAGGTTTAATGAGCGTCATTTTCCACCGCCAGGATGCACAAGACATGGCACGTAAAGCCTTTGAAACCTTTGAAGCCGTTTCCGCAGTCGTTCCCAAGGAAGGCGGCGGCTACCATGCCGCCATTGCCACCAAGGCCATCGGCGGTTCAGGTGCACCGCGCTTCAACAAGATCCTTGAAGAGCAGACCTTCGAGACCGCGGTCAAAGCCGATGAAGCGGCAGCCCTGCAGCTGACCCACCTTCAGGGTGTCGACGAGGAGGGCGGGTTGGTCTGGTAAATCAGCATTGATGGGAATGCTTTTGTGGCGAGGGAGCTTGCTCCCGCTTGGGTGCGAAGCACCCACCAGAAAAGGGGCTGCTTCGCAGCCCAGCGGGAGCAAGCTCCCTCGCCACAGGGGATCGCGCTGCTCCTACTTTGGGCGATGCATCTTGAACAACGCCTCAGGCCCCAACTGGAAATAATCCGCCGGCCCGCCACCGCGCAAGATCGGCTCGGCGGCGGCGGTGTCGTATACCCCATCCTTCAACAGCCACTTGGCGATATGCACGGCGACTACTTCGCCGAGGATCAGCCAGCTTGGCACCAGCCCTTTGTCCGCCCGCTGCAGTTGAATGATCTGCGTGACCTTGCATTCGAAGGACACCGGGCTTTCGGCGACGCGCGGAACCTGGATTACCCGTGACGCCGCTGGCGTCAAACCCGCCAGTTCGAACTCATTGACCTCTGGCGCGACCATCGCGCAGCTCTGGTTCATCTGCTCGGCCAGCGGGCGCGTGGCCAGGTTCCAGGCGAATTCGCCGGTCTGTTCGATGTTGTTCAGGCTGTCTTTGCGCCCGACGCTGGAGAACCCGATGATCGGCGGAATGTAGTTGAAGGCGTTGAAGAAACTGTAGGGCGCCAGGTTCAGGCGGCCTTCGGCATCCTGGGACGAAATCCAGCCAATGGGACGCGGGCCAACGATGGCGTTGAACGGGTCATGGGGCAGGCCGTGGCCTTGGGTGGGTTCGTAGTAGTGGATGTCGTCGGGCATGAGAATGTACAGGTCCGGTGCTATTGGGAGGATCCGACGATAGTGCAGCGATCAACCCGTTTTGTCAGCAGCCTAAAACCCTGTTGGAGCGAGCTTGCTCGCGATGGCGGCGTATCGGCTAAAAATATTTTGGCTGACACACCGTCATCGCGAGCAAGCTCGCTCCCACAGGGTGTAGTGATGAATGGGATCAGTTGGTAGACGCCGCATCCGCACGGTCCGAGCCATCGGCGGCGACGGCGGGCTCAATGGCGTGGTTTTCATCTTTCTTGGCAACGGTGGCTGAACCGACGCGTTCGTGGGCAGTGGCGATAAAAGCGGCTGTGCCGGTGCGGTCGAAGCCATCGTCGGCGAAGGCGCTACCGGCCAGTACAGAAAAGGTCAGGGCGGCAATCAGTTTGGTTTTCATGGTGGTCACTCCGGATTCGTTGGCGATGTGTCTTGCATGGATTGAATGCCACGCCAACTAAATTGATTAAAATGTGCAAATTAATGCTAAAAGCAATCGATTAAATAGATATTAAGGGCGGCGTATGTCATTCGCTTCCATCGTCGGAGCGAACGTCGCGCAGGTCATCGATCAGGTGAGTCCAAGATGCGGCGTCAGCATTAACGGGTGATTAATCGCTGTTTTGGCGTGTGTGACAGATTTTTCATACATTCCCGACCTGTTTTTCACCCACGCATCCCCAGTCTGCCCCCCGTGGCCACCAAGAGCCTGCCGTCACACACTGGAGATTGCCCTGCGATGAATAAATTGCCCCAAATTACCCTGGCCTTCTGGGTCATGAAGATCTGCGCGACGACCCTGGGCGAAACCGCAGGGGATTTGCTGTCGATGACCCTTGATGTCGGTTACGCCATCAGCTCGCTGATTCTGATCAGCGTGTTCGTCCTGACGCTGGTTACGCAACTGATGGCCAAGACCTACAAGCCGATGCTGTACTGGATCGTGATCCTGTCCACCAGCACTGCGGGCACCACGATGTCCGATTTCATGGATCGCACCCTTGAGCTGGGTTACGCCACAGGGTCGATGATCCTGATTGCGATTCTGTTGGCGATTTTCGCGGCTTGGCGCTTGAGTGGGGATTCGCTCAACGTCACCAAGGTGCAGACCTTTCGCGGCGAGATGTTCTATTGGATGGCGATTCTGTTTTCCAACACCTTGGGCACCGCACTCGGTGATTACCTGGCCGACGATTCGGGCCTGGGCTTTGCTGGCGGCGCATTGCTGATCGGCTCGACCATTGCCGTGGTCGTGCTGCTCAAGTACTTCACCCGTATTTCGTCGGTGGTGTTGTTCTGGATCGCGTTCGTGCTGACGCGCCCCCTGGGAGCGACGCTGGGCGACTTGATGACCAAGTCTCATGACAAGGGTGGCCTGGACTTCGGCACCATCGGTTCGTCGGCGGTGCTGGCGGGGATATTGATTGTGATGATCGCTGGCGCAACCTATGCGCAGAACCGTTATGGCAAGCAGGGCACTGCTGAGTTGACTTGAAACCGAGTCGCTTCCAATCGCGAGCAGGCTCGCTCCCACAGGGATTTACGCCAACCCTGTGGGAGCGAGCCTGCTCGCGATGGGGCCATTGCAGTCACCGTTGCAGTAACTGCAGGAACACTCATCAGTCAGTCACGATCCGCGAGTGTTTGCGGGTGTCTTTCATGGTGATGTACACCAGCAGCGACACGGCGATGCACGCCGTCACGTACCAGTAGTAGCCAGTTTCCATGCCGACGCTCTTGAACCACAGGGCGATGTATTCAGCGGTGCCGCCGAAGATCGACACGGTCAGTGCGTACGGCAGGCCGACGCCCAGGGCGCGGATTTCGGTGGGGAACAACTCGGCTTTCACCACGGCGTTGATCGAGGTGTAGCCGCTGACGATGATCAGCGCGGCCATGATCAGGAAGAACGCGCCCCACCAGGTCTGGATGGTGTGCAAGGTGGTGAGGATCGGCACGGTGAACAGGGTGCCGAGGATGCCGAAGGCAATCAGGATCGGCCGACGTCCGATCTTGTCCGACAGCCCGCCGATCACTGGTTGCAGGCACATGAACAGGAACAGCGTGGCGGCGGAAATAGTGGTGGAGTCGGAGATGCTCATGCCGACCGTGTTCACCAGGTATTTCTGCATGTAGGTGGTGTAGGTGTAGAACGCCAGGGTGCCGCCCATGGTCAGGCCGACCACGGTCATCAGCTCTTTTGGATGGCGCATCAAGGTGCGCATCGCGCTTTCCTTGGCTTTTTCCTTCTTGGTGAACGACTCGGTTTCTTCCATGCCGCGTCGCAGGTACAGCGCCACGACCGCACACAGCGCGCCGATGGCGAACGGGATGCGCCAGCCCCAGGCATACAGCTGTTCGGTGGTGAGGGTCTGTTGCAGCACGATCAACACGCCCAGGGCGATGAGCTGGCCGGAGATCAGGGTCACGTACTGGAAGCTGGAGAAGAAGCCGCGACGTTCCTTGGTCGCCATCTCGCTCAGGTAGGTCGCCGAGGTGCCATACTCGCCACCCACCGACAGGCCTTGGAGCAGGCGGGCAAACACCAGCAGGATCGGTGCGCCGACGCCGATGGTTTCGTAGCTCGGGCTCAGGGCGATGATCAGCGAGCCGAAGCACATCAGGTACACCGACGCCATCAACGCACGTTTGCGACCGGCACGGTCGGCGTACAGGCCCATCAACCACCCGCCGATCGGGCGCATCAGGAAGCCTACGGCGAAGATCGCGGCGGTATTGAGCAATTGGGCGGTGGTGTCGCCCTTGGGGAAGAAGACTTTGGCGAAGTACAACGAGAATGCGGCGTAGACGTACCAGTCATACCACTCGACCATGTTGCCGACCGAGCCGCTGAAGATCGATTTGATGCGGCTGGCGGTGGTTCTTTCACGGGCGGGCGCGGCAGCCGACCCAAGGGGCAGGGCGTTGGAGTTGTCCATTGAAGGATCCTTCGTTTAATTGTTTTTGTGGAGCGCGTTGGAACGCAGCCTGACAGGGCTATAGCAGGAGCTGTGCCAGTTGCTGGAGGGCCGGTTTAGAGGGGGGCATGGCGCTGGATGAGCGGAAAGCCGCTCATTGTGGTTGGGGGTGTGGGCGGGAATCCGCTTATGCAGGGGAGGTCTGTTGTCTGTACTGGCCCCATCGCGAGCAAGCTCGCTCCCACATTTTGCCCGGTGTACACATGCCCCTGTGGGAGTCTTGCTGTCCCTGGAAAGGATGGCTAAATAAACCATCCAAGACAGTTGCTCTCACATTTTGGCCGGTGTACACAGGCCCCTGTGGGAGCGAGCTTGCTCGCGATGAGGCCGGTACAGACACAGCAAATTCAGCCGGCCTTACAAAAACATCTCCCGACTCAACCCATGCCGCTGCATCTTCTCATTGAAGGTGCGGCGCGGCAGTTGCAGTTCCTCAAGCACGGCTTTCACATCACCTTTGTGCCGGGTCAGGGCGGCGCGCAGGCATTGGGCTTCGAAGGCTTCCTGCTGGGCCGCGAGGGACTGGCCCGGCTCCGTCTCCAGAACGGGCAGTTGATCGAGCCCCAACACCTGGCGTTCGGCGACATTGGCCAGTTCCCGCACGTTGCCGGGCCAGTCGTGGCTGAGCAGATGGCTCAACTGCGGGCCGCTCAGGGGCGCGGCGGGGCGGCCCAGGCGTTCGGCGGCGCTGTGGGTGAAATGTTCGAACAGCAAGGGAATGTCCTCGCGCCGTTCACGCAGCGGCGGCAGGCGCAGCTCGGCGATGTTCAGGCGATAGGCCAGGTCTTCGCGAAAACGCCCGGCCCGGGCTTCGTCCAGCAGATCGGGCTTGGTGGCGGCGATGATGCGCAGGTCCACCTGTATGCTCTGGTTGGAGCCCAGGCGTTCGAGCTTCTGTTCCTGCAATACCCGCAGCAACTTGACCTGCTGGGCCAGGGGCATGCTTTCGATTTCGTCGAGAAACAGCGTGCCGCCGTCGGCGTATTCGAGCTTGCCGATGCGCTTGCCTTGGGCGCCGGTGAAGGCGCCGCTTTCGTGGCCGAACAGCTCCGCTTCGAACAGCGCCTCGGGAATGGCCGCGCAGTTCAACGCGACAAAGGGTTTGCTCGCCCTCGGGCCGAAGTCGTGCAGGCAACGGGCGACCAGTTCCTTGCCGCTGCCGGTTTCGCCGCGGATCAACACGTTGACCGGCAATGCGGCCAGGTCCAGTACCTGGCGCCGCAGGTTTTGCAACGCACGGGAAACCCCCAGCAGCGTTCCATCGAGGCGGGCCCGGGCGTCGGCCTGTTCATGCAGGCGACGGTTTTCCAGGACCAGGCTGCGCTTGTCCAGGGCCCGGCGCAGGCTGCCGAGCAGGGCTTCGGGGCTGAAGGGTTTCTCCAGGAAGTCGTAGGCGCCGTCGCGCATGGCCTCCACGGCCATCGGCACGTCGCCGTGGCCGGTCAACAGAATCACCGGCAGGTCGGGATCGCGGCGGCGCACTTCGGCCAACAGTTCCAGGCCGCTGAGGCCGGGCATGCGCACATCGCTGAGGATCACCCCGGGGAAATGCTCCGGCAACCGGGCCAGGCATTCGTCGGCGCGGCTGAACAACTGCACCTGGAACCCCGACAGGCTCAACCACTGCTCGACGGCACTGCGGATGCTGCCTTCGTCATCCACGACCATGACTGAATCAAGCATGCAGTTGCGCCTCCTGATCAATGGGCAAGGTCACGCAGAATACCGCGCCGTGCTCATGGTTGTCCGCCGTCAGTCGTCCACCGGATTCATGGATGATTGCAAACGAAACCGCCAGCCCCAGGCCCAGGCCATCGCCCACCGCCTTGGTGGTGAAGAATGGATCGAACACCTGGGCCAGGTGTTCCTCGGCGATCCCGGTGCCGCTGTCACTGACGGTCAGGCGCCACAATTGCTCATCGGCCTCCAGGCGCACTTCCAGGCGCTTGATGGGTTGGTCGGCCATGGCGTCGAGGGCGTTGCGCAGCAGGTTGATCAACACCTGTTCGAGGCGGATCGCATCGCCGCGCACCCAGGCCGGTCGAGTCACGTGCAGCACGGTGTTGATCTGTTCGTCGCGCAGGCGCGTGTCCAGCAATTGCAGCGCCTGGTCGACCACCGCCGCCAGGTCCAGGCGTTCGCGCAGACCGCTGGGGCTTTTACGGGCAAAGGTCTTCAGGTGGCCGGTGAGGGCGGCCATGCGGGTCAGCATGTCGTCCACCGGCTTGAGGGCCTTGTAGGCGTCATCGACCCGGCCGTGATCGAGCAACAAGCGCAGGGTCGCCAATTGCATGCGTTGGGCGGTCAAGGGCTGGTTGATTTCATGGGCCAGGGCCGCGGACATCTGTCCCAGTGCCGCCAGCTTGGCCGATTGCACCAGCCCGTCCTGGGCCGTGCGCAGATCCCGGGTACGCTCTTCGACCAACCGCTCAAGCTCTTCGCGGCTGCGCTGGCGCAATTTTGCCAGGCGCCAGCGCTGGTTGAGAAACAGCAGCAGGAACACCAGCGCCAGCCACGACCCAGCGGCCGCGAGCCCGGCATTGCGCCGGTCTTCGAAGGCGATCTGCGGACGGCGCAGCAAGTGCAGCGTCCAGCCTTCGGCGGTCAGCGGCAAGGATTCCCACAGGTAGTCCGTCGAGCCATCGGGGGTCTCGACCCGGGCCAGATGGCTATTGTCGTCAAAGCGCCGTAACGGCTCGTAAGCCAGCGGTTGCAACGGTTGCTTGTCGTATTGACGGGTGGCCTTGAGCTCGGCGCGGTCGCTGTCGCTCAGCGGCTGTAAGTGGCGATAACGCCAGCCCGGGCGGTTGGCGATGAAGATGATGCTCCGGGCATCGCTGACCAGCAGGGTGTCGCTGCCCTGGCGCCATTCGCGCTCAAGCTCCGGAAACTCCAGCTTTACCACCATTGCGCCGAGGAACTCGCCGTTGTCGTCGGTCACGGCGCTGGAGAGAAAGTACCCCGGGATGCCGCTGGTCACGCCCACCGCATAAAAACGCCCGGTGCCCTGGGTGCGGGTCTGGAGGAAATACGGACGAAAGCCATAGTTGTGCCCGACATAGCTGCTGGGCAGGCGCCAGTTGCTGGCCGCGACGGCCAGGCCTGTGTGGTCGAGCAATTCCAGGGTGGATGACTGGGCGGCGCCATTGATCTGTTCCAGCTTGCGGTTCAACGCATCCTGCTGCGCGGCGCTGACCGGCCCCTTGAGGGCCGAGCGTAACTCCGGGTCCAGCGCCAGCACGGCGGGCAGGGCGCGGTAGCGTTCGATCAGGGTATGCAGCGAAGTGGCGTACAGCGCCAACTGCTGGTTGGCCCGGCTGGCGTCTTCTTCCAGGGCCGCGCGTTCGGCGTGGCGCACGGCAAGGGTGGCGGCAACGGCCGCGCCGGTGAGGATCAGCAAGGTGTACAACGACAGACGCAAGGTACGGGTAGTCGGCAGCATGCTGGCGTAAACCAGTGGAAAGTCGGGCGGGCACGATAGCATGTTGGAACGTCTTGGGGCCTGTACCACCGCCATCGCTCGCCCTGAGCCCTGTAGGAGCTGGCGAAGCCTGCGATCTTTTGATCTTCCGCTTGGGACTCAAGTGTTTGGGGAAAGATCGCAGCCTCGTTGCACTCGACAGCTCCTACGCTCCTACGCACCTACGTACCTACGCCCTCGGAGGGCGCAAGCGCCTTTTCGGTATCTGCGCACAAAAAAAAGGCCGGT
Source organism: Pseudomonas sp. KB_12 (assembly GCF_052114545.1). Lineage (NCBI taxonomy): Bacteria > Pseudomonadati > Pseudomonadota > Gammaproteobacteria > Pseudomonadales > Pseudomonadaceae > Pseudomonas > Pseudomonas sp. KB_12. Next base: position 20,414 of record NZ_JBFREY010000004.1, read on the forward strand.
GGGCTTGTCGCCCCACCGGCCTTTTTCACCGCGCCAAAATGCCTGTTACTGCACTTCGACCGCCAGGCTGTCACTGATCTTCTTCTGCCAGATGGCAGGACCGGTGATGTGTACCGACTCGCCTTTGCTATCGACCGCAACGGTCACCGGCATGTCCTTGACCTCGAACTCGTAGATCGCTTCCATCCCCAGTTCGGCGAACGCCAGGACCTTGGATTTCTTGATCGCCTGGGCCACCAGGTAAGCGGCGCCGCCGACGGCCATCAGGTAGACAGCCTTGTTGTCCTTGATCGCTTCGATGGCGGTCGGGCCGCGCTCGGATTTGCCGATCATGCCCAACAGGCCGGTCTGCTCGAGGATCTGACGGGTGAACTTGTCCATCCGCGTGGCGGTGGTCGGGCCGGCTGGGCCGACGACTTCTTCGCCTACCGGGTCGACCGGGCCGACGTAGTAGATGAAACGGCCCTTGAGGTCCACCGGCAAGGTTTCACCCTTGTTCAGCATCTCGACCATGCGCTTGTGCGCGGCATCGCGGCCGGTGAGCATCTTGCCGTTGAGCAGCACGGTCTCGCCCGGTTTCCAGCTCTGCACGTCTTCCGGGGTCAGGGTGTCGAGGTTGACGCGACGGGCCGACGGGCCGGCTTCCCAGACGATTTCCGGGTAAGCGTCCAACGGTGGCGCTTCCAGCGACGCCGGGCCGCTGCCGTCGAGCACGAAGTGGGCGTGACGGGTGGCGGCGCAGTTGGGGATCATGCACACCGGCAGGGAGGCGGCGTGGGTCGGGTAGTCCATGATCTTCACGTCGAGCACGGTGGTCAGGCCACCCAGGCCCTGGGCACCGATGCCCAGTTGGTTGACCTTCTCGAACAGCTCCAGGCGCATCTCTTCGATACGGTTCTGCGGGCCGCGAGCCTTGAGCTCGTGGATGTCGATGGATTCCATCAACACTTCCTTGGCCATGACCGCGGCTTTCTCGGCGGTGCCGCCGATGCCGATGCCGAGCATGCCCGGTGGGCACCAGCCGGCGCCCATGGTCGGAACGGTTTTCAGCACCCAGTCGACGATGGAGTCGGACGGGTTGAGCATGGCCATCTTCGACTTGTTCTCGGAGCCGCCGCCCTTGGCCGCCACGTCCACTTCCACGGTGTTGCCCGGGACGATGGAGTAGTGGATGACCGCCGGGGTGTTGTCCTTGGTGTTTTTGCGTGCGCCTGCCGGGTCGGCGAGGATGGAGGCACGCAGGACGTTTTCCGGCAGGTTGTAGGCGCGACGCACGCCTTCGTTGATCATGTCGTCCAGGCTCATGGTCGCGCCGTCCCAACGCACGTCCATGCCCACGCGCACGAACACGGTCACGATGCCGGTGTCCTGGCAGATCGGCCGATGGCCGGTGGCGCACATGCGCGAGTTGATCAGGATCTGCGCCATGGAGTCACGGGCTGCCGGCGACTCTTCGCGCAGGTAGGCCTCGTGCATCGCCTGGATGAAATCCACGGGGTGGTAGTAGGAAATGAACTGCAAAGCGTCAGCAACGCTCTGTATCAGGTCATCTTGCTTGATCACGGTCATGAGTCGCGCTCCTCTCTAAAGACGGGAACATTCAATAAGGTGCCGGCCGCTTGGGTGCATCGGTCGACGGGCGGCACCTCTATAAGGCACGCCGGGCATGCTGGCGCGACGCTAAAAAGGCGCGGCAGTATATCGCAGGCCGGCCCCCTGTGGGAGCGAGCTGTGAGAGCAAGGCTGTGGGAGCAAAGCTTCTGTGGGAGCAAGGCTTGCCCGCGATGAAGACAACGCGGTCTCCCGGGGAATCGAGGCGCCTGCATCGCGAGCAAGCTTTGCTCCCACAGAAGCCTTGCTCCCACAGCCCAACAGGGCGATGTGCAGGCTATGTGTCAGGCCTCAAAACACTGCGTCAATATAGGCCATTGCTTTGACGCCATTTTTCTGCTCCAGAATTGAATGGTCATTTGTCCTACACGCCACTAAAGTGGCGTCTGGCCTGTAGCGTAGGACGCCTCCTGTCAGTTTCCTTTCCCATGGTGAGTCAACGATTGACCCATAACGCCATTCAACGTCTTTTGCTGAAACGCTTCGCTTTGGCGACCGCGACGTACGCGCTGGCACTGGTTTTGTTGTGGCTGGCATTTTTCAGTGGTCATTACCTCGATTCGTTGCGCGATGTCATCATCGGCAGCGTGTTGGTGGTGCTGTGCCAGGCCGGACTGTTCGCGCTGTTTATCACCGACCGTAACCTGCGCTTCGCCGACCCCAGCCTTACCGAAGCGCAGGTGTTGATCGGCCTGGGCTGGCAGACCTGGATGATGGCGCACCTGGACCAGGCTCGGGGCGTGTTCCTGGTGTTTTATGTATTGATCCTGCTGTTCGGGCTGTTTCACCTGTCACGCCGGGCCTTTGTGCGCTGCGCGACGCTGGTGTTTATCAGTTTCACCGCTATTACCCTGTGGGACGGTTACTTCTTCCGGCTTCCCGATCCCACCTTGGCGGGGTTGCAGGTGGCCGTGCTGTTTCTCGTGCTGGTGTGGCTGGTGTTCTACGCCCGCTACGTCCAGACCTCACGCCAGCGCATGCGCCAGCGGCGGTTTGCCCTGCAGGCGCACCAGGACACCTTGCGCGGGATGATGCGCCAGCTCGAAGACCTGGTGGCCACCGATGAGCTGACCGGGCTGTTCAATCGCCGGCACTTCCTGCGCCTCGCTTCGCGCGAACTCAACACCCTCAGGCCCGGCATCGCCCATGGCCTGGCCCTGATCGATCTCGACCATTTCAAGCGCATCAACGACCTGCACGGCCACGCTGCTGGCGACCAGGTGCTGCAGGCATTTGCCGCGGTCGCCACGGCGTGCCTGCGCGAGGGCGATGTATTGGCTCGTTATGGCGGCGAGGAATTCGTCATGCTGCTGCCCGCCTGCGACCCCCAGCGCCTGACGGCCTGCTGCGAGCGGCTGCGGCTGGCGTTCACTGAAGTCGAGCTGATCGGCCTGCAGGTCGGCGCCCTCAGCTTGTCGGCGGGCATGACGATGCTGGAAATGGGCGATGACCTGGACAACGCGTTGCAGCGTGCCGACCAGGCCCTTTACCGTGCCAAGCGAGACGGCCGAAATCGGTGCGCTGCCGCCTGGGAGAACGTCGATGCCTGAACTGACAGTCGCCGGTCGGCAATGGACGGTGGCGGCGGGCAGTAACCTGCTGGACGCGTTGAACGGCGCTGGTGTGGCCGTGCCCTACAGTTGTCGTGCCGGCAGTTGCCACGCGTGCCTGGTGCAGTGTGTGGACGGTGATGTGCGCGACAGTCGTCCCGACGCCTTGAACCCGGTGCAACGCGACCAGGGCTGGCGGCTGGCCTGCCAATGCCAGGTGGTCGAGGATGTGCAGATCCACACCTTCGACCCGCAACGCGACGGCCAGGCCGCTCACGTAGCTGCGGTGGATTGGCTCGGTGGCGAGGTGCTGCGCCTGCGCATCACCCCCGAGCGGTCGCTGCGTTATCAGGCCGGGCAGCACCTGGTGCTGTGGGTCGGCGACGTGGCCCGGCCGTATTCCCTGGCGAGCCTGCCCGAGGAAGACCGATTCCTGGAGTTCCACCTCGATTGCCGCGAGCCCGGCCAGTTCATTGATGCGGCCCGGCAGATGAAGGCCGGTGATCCGATCCGCCTGGGCGAGTTGCGCGGCGGTGCCCTGCATTACGACCCCGACTGGCACGACAGGCCGTTGTGGCTGCTCGCCGCCGGCACCGGCCTGGCGCCGTTGTTTGGCTTGCTGCGCGAAGCGTTGCGCCAGCAGCATCAAGGCGCGATTCGCCTTATTCACGTGGCCCATGATGTGGCCGGGCATTACCTGGCCAAACCCCTGGCGGCGCTGGCGGCCAAGCATCAAAACCTCACCGTGGAGCTGCTGAGCGCAGCCGAGGCGCCGTCCGCCTTGGCGCAACTGCGCCTTGTTTCACGGCAAACCCAAGCCTTGCTCTGCGGCCATCCCGACCGGGTCGAGGCCTTTGCCAAGCGCTTGTACCTGGCCGGCTTGCCGCGCAATCAACTGCTGGCCGACGTCTTCCTGCCCCGTGGTTGAGCGTTTCCAGACCGGGAACAGTTGCGCAAGGTGATTGAAGAAGAGGGCAGGCAGGCTGGCGCCATCGCGAGCAAGCTTTGCTCCCACAGGAGTGGGGGGAGCACTCCATATGGGGGCGTCCTGAAACTGTGGGAGCGAGCTTGCTCGCGATAGCGGCAGTTCAGGCACTACATTCTCCAAGAGCAAAAACCAAAAAGCCCCGCCATTCACATGGCAGGGCTTTTGTTTTTCAGCGCTCGGTCACTCAGACCATCGGGTCGCCAACATGCAGGATTTTCATCCCGTTGGTGCCGCCGATGGTGTGGTAGCTGTCGCCCTTGGTCAGGATGACCCAGTCGCCGGTCTGCACCACGCCACGCTTGACCAGTTCATCCACCGCCGCCTGGCTGACTTCGCCCGGTTGCAGGGCGGCCGGGTCGAACGGCACGGTGTAGACGCCACGGAACATGGACGCGCGCGCCTGGGTTTCGCGGTGCGGGGAGAACGCGTAGATCGGCACCGAGGAACGGATGCGCGACATGATCAGCGGCGTGTAGCCACTTTCGGTCAGGGCGATGATCGCCTTCACGCCCGGGAAGTGGTTGGCGGTGTACATCGTCGCCAGGGCGATGCTCTCGTCGCAGCGCTCGAAGGTCTTGCCGATGCGGTGGCTGGAGGTCTTGCTGGTCGGGTGCTTTTCAGCGCCGATGCAGATGCGGGCCATGGCCTGCACCGCTTCGAGCGGATAGAGGCCGGCGGCGCTCTCGGCCGAGAGCATCACGGCGTCGGTGTAGTCGAGCACGGCGTTGGCTACGTCGGACACTTCGGCGCGGGTCGGCATCGGGTTCTGGATCATCGACTCCATCATCTGGGTCGCGACGATCACCGCTTTGTTGTGGCGGCGTGCGTGCAGAATGATCTTCTTCTGGATGCCCACCAGCTCGGCGTCGCCGATTTCCACGCCCAGGTCGCCACGGGCCACCATCACGGCGTCGGATGCCTTGATCAGGCCATCGAGGGTTTCGTCGTCGGCCACGGCTTCGGCGCGTTCGATCTTGGCCACCAGCCAGGCAGTACCGCCGGCTTCGTCGCGCAGTTGACGGGCGTATTCCATATCAGCAGCGTCACGCGGGAAGGACACGGCCAGGTAGTCGACTTCCATTTCCGCGGCCAGCTTGATGTCGGCCTTGTCTTTTTCGGTCAGGGCCGGAGCGGTCAGGCCACCGCCGCGACGGTTGATGCCTTTGTGGTCCGACAGCGGGCCGCCGATGGTCACGACGCAGTGCAGTTCAGTGGCGGTGGCGGTTTCGACGCGCATCACCACGCGACCGTCGTCGAGCAGCAGCTCGTCGCCCACGCCGCAGTCCTTGACCAGGTCCGGGTAGTCGATGCCGACCACTTGCTGGTTGCCTTCGGTCAGCGGATGGCTGGTGGAGAAGGTGAAGGCGTCACCGATCTTCAGCTCGATGCGCTTGTTGGCGAATTTGGCGATACGGATCTTCGGGCCTTGCAGGTCACCCAGCAGGGCAACGAAGCGGCCGTGCTTGGCGGCGAGGTCGCGCACCAGCTTGGCACGAGCCTTGTGCTCGTCGGGGGTACCGTGGGAGAAATTCAGGCGGGCAACGTCCAGGCCAGCCAGAATCAGCTGTTCGAGAACTTCCGGCGAATTACTGGCCGGGCCAAGGGTAGCGACGATTTTGGTGCGACGGACGGACATGCAAGACTCCTCAAGTTCAAGCGCCAGCGAAGGCTACTATGCTCTTTGGGTGTAGTCATTGTTCATATGCACTACTTTTTCGTTTGTTTTTCGAAATGAACATTCCTGAAAATTTTTGCGCCTTTTGTGACGCGGTGACCCCTTTGTCATGTGAACTCATCCTGTAGGAGCTGCCGAGTGCAACGAGGCTGCGATCTTTCCCCAGGCACTTGGATCCCAAGCGGAAGATCAAAAGATCGCAGCCTTCGGCAGCTCCTACAGATTTTCCCAGCCAGGTCGATACAGAGCTCAAGACAGGAGAACCTCCCATGCGATTCGTGCTTTTTGTTGCCCTGGCCCTGAGCGTCACGGGCTGCACCCGTTGGTCGATGAACCATCACATGAACCTGGCCTACAAGGCCTATGACCGCGGCAATTGCGAGCAGGTCATGCTCGAACTGTCCCAGGTCGACCGCGCCAGCCGTGCCCGCCGCTATATGCAGCCGGAAGTCTCGATGCTGCGCGGCCAGTGCCTGGAACGGCAGAAGCTGTTTGTCGATGCGGCGCAGACCTACCAGTTCATCATCATGCAATACCCTAACAGTGAATACGCCTTCCGCGCCCGCGCCCGGCTCGAGACCCTGCAGAGCCTGGGCCATTATCCGACCCGCAGCGCCTCGGCGATCCGCCCGACGGCGTCCTGACAGGCTCACCAAGCCATTGGCCGGGGCGATCCCCGGCCACAAGCGCCTGGCATGTTTTTGTTTATGAAAGGTTTGCACAAGGACTGGCCTCCACACCACCTTGAGCTATATTTGTACAAATCGTCATTAGAGCTAAATCTCTAACTTCAAGCGGCACCTGTGACCGGCAGCACTAGGGCCTGAACGCTTGTGAGCGTCTGGCACCGGGATCGGGGAGAGCGAGCTGGCGTGTGCTCGTTCCGAAGTATCAGGTTGCCCCGATTCGGGGTCGTTCAAAAAGCGATACAGGACATGTACAAAAAGCGGCGAATCGAACGGCATCAGCTGCCGTGTTTCCTGAGAGTGTTCAATGGTGTCAACGGCAGGCCTATCGGTTTCCTGGGCAATGTCTCCGCAGATGGCCTGATGCTGATCAGCCATTTACCGTTAATGGTCGGCGCGGACTTTGACCTGCTCCTGAAAATCCCTGCCGATGAGGGACCGCAGCAGAACATTGTGCTCAGGGCCAATTGCCTGTGGTGCCACGAAGACGTGACGCCGCAGCATTTCGACGCCGGTTTCAGCCTGAAATGGGCGCCGCCGGAGTACGGGCAACTGATCAGCGCATTGCAGCAATATTTCAGTTTTTATCCGTTGCCGGAATCGGCCTGAGATCGGGCTATGGAATAACCAGCCTGGTTGATACCTCTGTGGGAGCAAAGCTTGCTCGCGATGGCGATTTCACGGTCGCCATCGCGAGCAAGCTTTGCTCCCACAGGTTACTCAGAAACAGTCCAAAGCTTTAGCGCTGAACCTTCGCCTCGTTATCCAGCATCTTCTCCAGCAACAACACCCCCATCTCGCCCATCTGGTGAATCGCCAGGGCCAGGTTGCGCGGGGCGCCTTCCAGGTCTTCCGATAAATCCAGGATCAACGTGCTCACCGAGCAGAAGGTTTCGTAGGTGTGCGCGAGCATGCCTTCGGGGTCGGCGTCGGGGGCGACGATGAAGTAGTCCGGTTGTTTGTAAGGCCTTTTGTCGGGTTGGCCGTGGTTGGGCTTGAGGTAGTAGTCGAGGGCTCTTTGAGCGGCTTCGTCGAGCTTTTCGGGGTCGAGGGTTTCGTGGGGTGGATTTGGGGTCGGCTTGATCATTTACTGCTCCTTTAGAAATGGAGCCGTCACTTTTTCGCGACTAAACGATGGGGGTGGCGGCTATACGCAGGTTAGTCGACCGGGAGGAGTAGCAAAACCGGCGCGCCCGAGAGCGCCCTGCGTACAGCCACCATCAAGTGCAGGGATAGGGAGGCCTGACTGGATGACGCTTGTGCACACGCTACTACTGCCCGGGCGACTAAACCCGATCGCTGGATATCAGCGACGCGAATCAAGTTACGGGGCGACGTCAAAGCGCACAAGCCGGCGGATTCTGGCGGATCTGTAGTCCGTTGCGCAAGACGCTGTAGTCAGCCGGAGTTTTGCCGGCTCGCTGTAGGACCTAGGCCGTCCCAGCCTTTTTCCAGGCCAGGTATTGGGTCACCAGGTCCGCACCTAATTCACTAGGACGCGAATCCAGGGCCGGGACGCCGTGGGCGGCCAACTGCTTGTGCAGTTCGGCCCGTGCATTCAAATAATCCACCGTCCCGCAGTAGGCCAAGGCCTCGGGCAAGGTTTGCACCGGCGTCTGGCGCAACCGGTCGAGGGCCTCTTCCCGCAGGCTGGCCACCAGCACCCGATGCTGCTGGCCCAAGCGTTTGACGGCCGCGAGCAGATCCGCGTCGTCCTCATCCCGCAGGTTGGTCACCAGCACCACCAGGGCCCGGCGTTTTTGCCGGGCCAACAGCTGGGTGACGGCGGCCTGGTAGTCGGCGGGGCGTTGGCTGCTGTCGAGGTCGTACACTGTGTTGAGCAACACGTTGAGCTGGCCGGTGCCTTTGACCGGGGCGAGGTAGCGGGTCTGATCGCTGGCGAACGTGTTCAGGCCCACGGCATCGCCCTGGCGCAGCGCGGTGTAGCTGAGCAGCAGGCAGGCGTTGAGGGCGTGGTCGAAGTGCGACAGCTCGCCGTCCTGGCTGCGCATGCGCCGACCGCAGTCGAGCATGAAGATAATCTGTTGGTCGCGCTCGTCTTCGTATTCCCGGGCAATCGGCGTGCGATGGCGGGCCGTGGCTTTCCAGTCGATCTGGCGCAGGCTGTCGCCCTCGCGAAATTCGCGCAGTTGATGGAATTCCTGGCCCTGGCCGCGTCGTTGCCGCTGGCGGATGCCGAGCTGGCTCAGCCAGTTGTCCACCGCCAGCAGTTGACCGTCGTAGAGCCTGGCGAAATCCGGGTAGACCCGAGTCTCATCGACCGCGTCCAGCAGACGCTTGTCGGTCCACAGGCCTAGCGGGCTCGGCAGGTTGATTTCGCAATGTTCGAAGGCGAAGTGCCCGCGCTTGAGCGGGCGCAGGCGGTAGCCGACCTGGCTGCGCCGGTCGGGTTGCAGCTCGACCGACAGCGGCAGGTTTTCGAAGTCCAGGCCGTTGGGTACATGGTCGAAGAGCTGCACGTGCAACGGCTGGGCAACGTCATGGCTGATGTTCAAGCGGATTTCACCCCAGCGTCCCAGGGCCAGGCTGCCGGGCATCTGCCGTTGTACCCGCGGCGAGGGCAGGCGCCTGACGCGCACCGCGTCGAGCAGCGCCAGGGCCAGCAAGGCCAACAGCAGCCCCCAGTTGATCGACAGCAGCGCCGATGGCACCGCCATGCCCAACGCCCGCAGCGCGCCGAGCACGATACTCACGGCCAGCAGCACGGCGAGCCAGGTCAGCAGCAGGCGCGAGGGTTTCATGGGTGCGTGCCCTTGCAGGGGATGTTGGCCTTGGCAAGGAAATTTACTGCAGTGAGGTTTCCTGTGGCGAGGGAGCTTGCTCCCGCTGGACGCGCAGCGTCCCCTGGCGGTGTGTCAGATAGAACTTGGGGGCTGCTTCGCAGCCCAGCGGGAGCAAGCTCCCTCGCCACAAAAAGCATGCCTGCCACAAAGAATTTTCCTGGCACAAATAGCATTCCTGGTACAGAAGACATTCCTGCCATAGAAGGTATTCCTGGCACAAAAAGCACGCTTGGCACAGACGCCCTCATCACAACCGCGGCGCCGGCACTTGATCGAGCAGTTGCCCCAGCACCTGGTCCACCGACAGCCCTTCGATGTCCAGTTCCGGCGCCAGGCGCACGCGATGGCGCAGCACGGCCAGGGCGCAGCCCTTGATGTCATCCGGCACGACGAACTCGCCGCCACGCAACAACGCCCGGGCCCGGGCGCAACGGACCAGCGCAATCGACGCGCGCGGGCCGGCGCCGAGGGTCAAGCCCGGCCAACTGCGGGTAGTGCGAGCCAGGCGCACGGCGTAGTCGAGTACCTGATCATCCATCGGCAGGTCGCTGGCAATGCGTTGCAGCGCTTGCACGTCCTTGGCCTGCAACACCATGCGCAGCGGCTGCACGTCGAGCATGTCGGCGCGGGTCGAGCGGCTGACCTGGCGCACCATGTCCAGCTCCTGGTCGGCGTCCGGGTAGTCCATGCGCACCTTGAGCATGAACCGGTCGAGCTCGGCTTCCGGCAGCGGGTAGGTGCCTTCCTGTTCGATGGGGTTCTGGGTGGCAAGGACCATGAACGGCTGGCTGATGGGCAGGGCGCGGCCTTCGAGGGTGACCTGGCGTTCCTGCATGGCTTCGAGCAGCGCGGCCTGGGTCTTGGCCGGTGCGCGGTTGATCTCGTCGGCCAGCAGCAGGTTGGTGAACACCGGGCCCTTGCGCAGTTTGAACTGCTCGGTCTGCAAGTCGTACACCGCGTGCCCGGTGACGTCGCTGGGCATCAGGTCGGGGGTGAACTGGATACGCGCGAACTCGCCGTTGAAACACCGGGCCAGGGCCCGCACCAGCAAGGTCTTGCCCAGCCCGGGAACGCCTTCGAGCAGCACATGCCCGCCGGCGATCAGCGCGGTGAGCACATCGTCGATCACCGCGCTCTGGCCGACCACCGCTTTACGCAGCTCGGTGCGGATGGCCTGGGCCAACTGACTGGCGCGCTGGCGCTGTTGGGCGGCGTGGGCCTGGCCGTCGACAGGTTCGTTCTGTTCAGTCATAAGGCATTCCTAAGGGTTTGCAAATGGGCAACCTGGCGGCAGAAATCGGCGCGGGACAGGCGCTGTTTCGGCCGTGGGCTCAAGGCCTGGCTGATGGCTCGCGTCGGTTGTCGGGTCAGGCGGGCGAGTACCTGCCATTGTTCGGCGACGGCCAGTTGTTCGAAGCCTGGGTGGAGATGACGTGCCCGGCGCAGCACGTCTTGTTGCAAGGCATGCAACAGGTACTCCTGGCCGTTGTGCCGCAGGTGGAAACCGGCGCCGGCCTGCACATGCTCTTCCAACTGACGCCGCGCCTTGGAGGCCGGTTGTTGCAGTGGGCCATGGCGCACCGCTGAACGCCAGAACCACAGGGCAATCAAGGCCAGCAGTGCCACCAATGCCTGGGGAAAATAGCGCAGCAGCAGGGTCAGCAAGTTGTCGTGGTCGCTGTTGAACAGCAGCGTGACGTCCGTGTCGGCGCTCAAATACCAGAGCAGCCAGGCGTTGTCGTACTGGTCGATGGACTCGTTCTTCCACAGCTCGGCGTCGGTGATCACGGTGATCGAGCCCAGGCCGAGGTTCAACTGCATCATGTGGGTCGACAGCGCGCTGTTGGCCCAGGCCTGGGCCAGGTTATGCGGGTCTTCGAGGTGGAAGTCGGTGTCGAAGCCGATATACGCCGGCGCCTCTTCGTCCTCCAGGTAGAGCTTGGTCAGTTCCGGGTAATGGTCCTTGATCAATTCAGGGGCCGGTTCCTTGAGGTCCTTGCTCAAAAGTTGCCGCAGGCGCACGCGGTCGAGCAGCAGGTCGCCGCTGCTGCCGGTGCTGTCGTCCCACAAGGCTTCGGCAACGAAGAGCAAGCGCCCGCCGGCCCGGGTCCAGTTCATCAGTTGTTCGACTTCCCGTGGCGTCATGTGGGTTCGCTCGCCCAGCAACAGCAGGCTGTGCTGGCGAGGTTCCAGGGTGGGCAGCACGTCCAGGCTGTTGGCATGCTCGACATTGATACCCCGCTGGCGCAGGAAAAGTTCGGCGGCCAGGTAAGGATTGGCCTGGGCTTCAGGGGAGGGGCCGTGCTCGACGACCTCTTCATAGGGCTCGGCCTTGGTGTAGAGGTAGAGGCCGAATGCGCACACCAGCGCGGCCAGCACGGCGCCGATCAGCCATCCTGCGTGCCGGCTCATCGAGAGGCTCCCGGACCGAACAGCTCGCGCCAGCCGTCACACAATTCCTGTTGCAGGTGTGTCGGCGGTGGACGATGCCCATAGGCAATGTTCTGCCAATGCAGGGTCAGGTTTTTGCTGAAGCCCAGCAGGTTGTCCTGCTTGAGCTGTTCGACGCGTTCCAGCACCTGGCCTTCGGTGTCGGCCGGCTTCAAGGGGATCTTGAAGTCATGATGCAACCGGCTGAGCAGCGCCCGGTACAGCAGGCCCAGGGCTTCACGGGGTTGCGTGGCCCACAGTTGTTCGACGCTGGTGGCCACGTCGGCGGGCAGGCTCTCTTCGCGAATATCCAGGCCGAACATGCGCGCCGGTACGGCGCGTTCCACCGGCAGGCGCTGCCTCGGTCGGCGATTGGCCAGGGCCTTGAGTCTTTCACGGTAGCGCCAGGCCAGCCAGACGATTGCCGCCACCAGGCAGGCCCACAGCACCACCTGGATCAGTGCGGCGGCGATGTCGAAACGTTGGCTGCCGAGCCATTTGAACAGGTCCTTGAGCCAGCTCGGTTTGGCCTCGGTCTCGGTCTCGGGGGATTCGGTCGCTTCTTCGCCGAAACGATAACGGATGACGGTCTCGGGGTTCTTGAACGGTGGGGCGTCGAGGATTGCCTTGATACCGTCCCGGGAGGCTTCGCTGGTGAGGGGCTGGTTGAGCAGCCGCGGGCTATCGGGGGCGTCGCTGTCTTCTGCAGCAAATGCCGGGGGCGTCAGCGGCAGCAGCATGAGCGCCAGCAGCATCAACACCGGGGCCACGCCGCTCAGGCGCTGGCGCAGGCGCCGGAACACCAGTTCGATGTCCCACGCCTCGAGGATCGTGCGCCGGTTCAGGTAGAGGCTGAAGCCGCAGGCGACATACACCGGCTCCCACAAAATCAGCAGCAGCGGGTAGAGGAAGTTGACCAGGTGTTCGAACCACAACCAGTCGTGCTCGGCCGCTGACACCAGCGTCTCCCAATCCCATTGCAGTTCGACTTGTTGCGGCACGAACAGGTAGAACAGGGCCATCAGGCCGAACCACAAGGCGGTTTCCAGGTGCGCGCCGATGATGGTCAACCATTGCGCCGCGCCGCGGTTGCGTTGCAGCAGTACCCGCAAGCGCTGCGTCCGCGCCTCACCGCTAAGCCCCTCGAGTTGCACCACCGGCATCAGGAAGCTGCGGCTCAGGCTCAGCCGGCGCCAGGTCAGGCTGGCCAACAACTGCGGCTTGAGCAGCGCAGGCCACTGGCGCAACGCCTGGCGCAAGGTGGGGGTTTCGCCAAACAGTGCCTTGGACAGAATGTACAGCGGCAGCCGGTCGAAGGCCGGCTTCAACCACCAGAACAGCATCACCACCAGCGACGGTGAGTCCCACAGCAGCAGGGTCAGCAACAGGTACACCGGCAGCGTGATGAGCGCCCAACTGGTCATCAGCAGGCGGCGATGCTGCTGGCTCATCAACACCCCAAGGTCCATGGCTTCCCAGGTGGTGCGTGGGCGGATGACGACGGTGGCGTCACTCAGGCGCATGGCGGACCCGTCCGGCAAGCGACAGATAGCTGATCACCAACAGCCACAACAAGGCGCCCACCGTGTATTTGGTGGCGGGCGTCACGGCGCTGGAAGACCAGTAGGCCTCGATGAACGCGGCAATGAGCAGGAACAGCATCACACCGCCGATCATCAGCACGCTTTTGCCCGCCGCGAGCCGCAAGGCCTCGCCTCGGGTCAGGCGTCCCGGCGCAATCAAGGCCCAGCCCAGCTGCAGGCCTGCGGCCCCGGCGAGGGCGATGGCGGTGAGTTCGAAGGCGCCGTGGCCAATCACGAACGACCAGAACGTTCCCCCGGAGCCGATCTGGGTCAGGTGCCCGGCCACCGCGCCAATGGTCAGGCCATTGAAAAACAGGAAAAACGCGCTCCCCAGGCCAAACATCAAGCCACTGGCAAAGGTCTGAAAGGCAATGCCGATGTTGTGCATGATGTAGTAACCGAACATGACCCAGTCCTCGCTGGCGGCCCGCTCGACCGAGCGCCCCAGGTGCCCGGACGCGGGGTCGTACATGCTGCGGATCTGGCTGATTTCGTCAGCGCCGAGCACGCTGTAGACCAGTTCCGGGAACAGATAGACCAGCAGCCCGATGCCCACCAGGCTGCCCAGGAACATCAGGCTGGCGGCCAGCACGAATCGCCATTGTTCACGCACCAGTCGGGGAAAACCGGCCAGGATAAACGCCGAGAGACTGGCCGAGGGCCGGCTGCGGTCCCGATAGAGTTGCTGGTGACCGCGCAACGCCAATTGTTGCAGTGTGTCGACCAGCAAGCTGCTGTAGCCCCGGGCCTGGGCCAGTGCCAGGTGATGGCAAAGCCGTCGGTAGGTGGCAGGGAAGTCGCTGCTCTGGGGCACGCTGCGGCTGCGCTCCAGTTGGTCGAGTTGCCGGGTCAGGTGCTCCCATTCCCCTTGGTGACGGCTTTCGAACAGGCTTTGCTTCATGTTGGCCCCAGCAGGCCGCGGGCGACGCCATTGAGTTCGGCCGCGGCGTTTGGCACCTGGACGTTCAGTGGCGCGGCCAGGATGGCAGCCAGTTCGTTGACTCGCGCCTGGGACAGTTCTGCCTGGCGTTCGGCGAAGCCCAGCACGGCGCGTTGCTCATGCAGGCTGAGGGTGAAAGGCGTGCGTATCGGCGGGGCCATCGGCAAGGCGGGGCGTTTGACCGGCTGTTCGCGATACACCACCAGCGTGCCGGCCGCGAGATCGCCCAAGCGCTTGAACGCCGGATGCTGCAGGCAACTGATGGCCCCGAAGGTGTAGCCGAAGGGCAGCATGTCGACGAAACGCAGCAGGTTGCGGATCAACGACGCCGACCAGCCGATGGGCCGGCCATCGTCCTGCACCACGCGCAGCCCCATGATCTGCTTGCCGGGAGAGCGCCCCTGGTTGAGCACCTCGAACAGCACCATGTACCACCAGCTGACGACAAACAGCAGGATGGACCCAAGGCCCATCCCCAGTTCGCCGAAAAACGCCAGGACCAGGAAGAAAAGCCCCAGGACCAGCCCGCGTATGCCCAGGTCGATGGAGAAGGCGATTGCACGCGGCATCAGTCCCGCCGGGCGCAGCGGCAGGTCGATGCCTTCGGGCGTTTCAACCTGATAGCGCGTGTCCAGGGGCGCGGGCAGCGTCGCGTTCCTTTGCAGTGCTGGTGTCTCGAGCATGGGCAACCTGTGATGGGCCAGACCGAATGTTCAATCTCGGCCCAGATGCTAGCAGTCTTCGTGCGGGCAAACGATAGAGCTGTGTGTGTCATTCATGGTTTGCAACAGGATTGAGAGGGCGAACACTGTCTGTACTATCCAGTTGTCCCAGTTGCTGTTCACTTAAGTAAATGATGAACCTGTGGCGAGGGAGCTTGCTCCCGCTGGGCTGCGTAGCGGCCCCTTTTGTGAGCGCTTCGCACTCAAGCGGGAGCAAGCTCCCTCGCCACGGGTTTATTGAATGCCTTAAATGAACAGCATGATCTGTGTAAGCGCCTCGTGTTGGCATTCAAAAGTTACAGGACTGCTGGTCGCAGGCGGGTTCGAGCGCCTAGACTTCGCCAGTCTTCAGTTCAGGAACAGCCCGTGACTTCCATTTTCTGGTACGACTACGAAACCACCGGCATCAACCCGCGTTGCGACCGGCCCTTGCAGGTGGCGGGTATCCGTACCGATTTCGAACTCAATGAAATCGACGAACCGGTGAACCTGTATTGCCGGCCCAGCGATGACATCCTGCCGCATCCGGCGGCCTGTGCGATTACCGGCATCACCCCGACATGCCTGGCCGAAAAAGGCTTGAGCGAAGCCGATTTCATGACCCGTGTCCACGGCCACCTGGCCGCGCCCGGTACCTGTGGCGCCGGCTACAACACCCTGCGCTTCGACGATGAAATGACCCGCTACAGCCTCTATCGGAATTTTTTCGACCCGTACGCACGGGAATGGCAGGGCGGCAACAGTCGCTGGGATTTGATCGACCTGGTGCGTGCGGCCTATGCGCTGCGCCCGCAAGGCATTGTCTGGCCGCAAGAAGACGGTCGCGTGACCCTCAAGCTCGAGCGCCTGACCGCCGCCAATGGCATCGACCATGGCCAGGCCCACGATGCGTTGTCGGACGTGCGCGCGACCATCGCCCTGGCGCGGCTGATCCGTCAGCAGCAGCCCCGGCTCTACGACTGGCTGTTCCAGTTACGCAGCAAACAGAAGGTGATGGACCAGATTCGCCTGTTGCAGCCCATGGTGCATATTTCCGGTCGCTTCTCGGCGGCGCGCAACTACATCGGTGTGGTCTTGCCGCTGGCCTGGCACCCGAAAAATCGCAACGCCCTGATCGTCTGCGACCTGCACCTGGACCCCCAGGGCCTGCTGGACGACGATGCCGAAAGCCTGCGCCAGCGTTTATATACCCGCCGTGAAGAATTGCTCGAAGGTGAGTTGCCGGTGCCGCTCAAGCTTATCCATATCAACAAATGCCCGGTGATCGCGCCATTGTCGGTGCTGCGTGCCGAGGACCAGCAGCGACTGGAATTGGACATGGAGGGCTATCAGCAACGGGCATTGCGGCTAACTGACGCACAGAAAGTTTGGCAGGATAAACTTCAGGCTATTTATGGTCGGGAGGATTTCACCGCCAGCGAGGATCCCGAGCAACAGTTATACGCGGGCTTCCTGGGGGATCGCGATCGACGTTTATGTGAACAAGTGCGTATGGCTGACCCCGCGCAATTGGCTCAAGAACGCTGGCCTTTCGATGATGAGCGTTTGCCAGAACTATTGTTCCGATATCGCGCGCGCAACTTTCCAGACACGTTGAGTCCTGAAGAGCAGGCGCGTTGGAGACTTTTCTGTCAACAGCGGCTGTCATCCCCGGAGTGGGGCGCGCCTAATACCTTGGAAAGTTTTGATGCGGCGATGGGGGAGTGGATGGCTCTGTCTACACCCGTGCAGCAAGAAGTACTCAGGGAGTGGCAGGGCTACAGTCAGCAATTGCGCAAACGTTTAAGCCTTGAACCGTGATGAAGTAAAAAGATGACAGGCATAAAAAACGCCAGCAATCGCTGGCGTTTTTTTGTTCGCTAAGAACGGTGCGAACCGGTGAGGCTTAGCCCAGCAGGGTTGCCCAGCCTTCCACCACGTCACCGCCCCACTTGGCTTTCCACTCTTTCAGAGTCTTGTGGTTGCCACCTTTGGTTTCGATGACTTCGCCGTTGTGCGGGTTCTTGTATTGCTTAACTTTGCGAGCGCGTTTGGTGCCAGTAGTTTTCACGGCGCCACGTGGTGCTTTGCTCGACTTGGCTTCTGGATCCAGCAGGGCAATGATGTCGCGCAGCGACTTGGAGTATTCGCCCATCAGAGTGCGCAGTTTGCCTTCGAATTCAAGCTCGGTTTGCAGTTTGTCGTCTTGGGACAGGTTTTTCAGGCGAGCTTGCAGTTCTTTGATAGCTTCTTCTGTGGCGCGGTATTCATTGATCAAGGACATGTGGACTACCTTATGTAGGACGCGGGTGACAAGGACACAGTGCGGCAATAGTAATCAGACAGTTTCATCAAGTAAACATTTAACCGGTGTTTTATTTAATTAATTAGTGCTGCGCCACAAAAACGCCTGTTGCAGTTAAATACCGCGACAGAGTCTTCACATCTGTTCACACATATAGCCTGCTTTTCCGGGTCACGCCGGTCGTGGCTTTGGGGCCATCGTCGAGATTTGGCGTCTCATCGATACTGCAGTTTTGCCGCGCAATGGCTAGAATGGCCGCCTTTGCGAAGTTCTGGAGTTTCCCTAATGCGCACTTTTCGTCTGGTGATTGCTTGTCCGGACCGCGTCGGCATCGTTGCTAAAGTCAGTAACTTTCTGGCGTCCCATAACGGCTGGATCACCGAAGCAAGCCATCACTCGGACAATCAAAGTGGTTGGTTTTTCATGCGTCACGAGATTCGTGCCGATTCGCTGCCCTTCGGTATCGAAGCCTTCCGTGAAGCATTCGCCCCCATTGCCGAAGAGTTCTCAATGGACTGGCGTATCACCGACACCGCGCAGAAAAAACGCGTGGTGCTGATGGCCAGTCGTGAGTCCCACTGCCTGGCCGACCTGTTGCACCGCTGGCACAGCGATGAGCTCGATTGCGACATCGCCTGTGTGATTTCCAATCATGACGACTTGCGCAGCATGGTGGAATGGCACGGCATCCCTTACTACCACGTGCCGGTCAATCCGCAGGACAAGCAGCCGGCGTTCGCCGAAGTCTCGCGGCTGGTCAAGCAGCACGATGCCGAGGTGGTGGTGCTGGCCCGCTACATGCAAATCCTGCCGCCGGCCTTGTGCCGCGAATACGCCCATAAGGTCATCAACATCCACCACAGTTTCCTGCCGTCGTTCGTCGGTGCCAAGCCGTATCACCAGGCGTCGATGCGTGGTGTGAAGCTGATTGGCGCCACCTGTCACTACGTGACCGAAGAGTTGGATGCCGGCCCGATCATCGAGCAGGACGTGGTGCGCGTCAGCCACAGCGACAGCATCGAAGACATGGTGCGTTTCGGCCGTGACGTAGAGAAGATGGTGTTGGCCCGGGGACTGCGTTATCACCTGGAAGACCGGGTGCTGGTGCACGGCAACAAGACCGTGGTGTTCTGACTGGCTTTGGGCACTTGTAGGAGCTGCCGAAGGCTGCGATCTTTTGATTTTGATCTTTCGCTCGAGACTCAAGCGGTAGGGGAAAGATCGCAGCCTCGCTTCGCTCGTCAGCTCCTACAGGCGCAGCATTCATGCAACCTTCTTACGGGAGCAGCATTGCGCCATGACCGATCCATTGGACAAAGCCACCTCCAAGGCGCCGGCGACCTTGGGCGAGGGCTGCCTCAGCCGCTATGACCCAGATGCGTTGGGCCCGGAGGACGGCACTGAGTTTCCCGATGCTGCGCAATTGTGGGAGCAACTGCATCCCCAGGACGAGCCCGAGCAGAAGCCGTGATACGTCAGGCCTGTCTGAGCCTGATCAGTTTCTTGAGCAACGGCCGCCCGACCATCAGGAAGAACACCGGCCCACCGGCCACCAGATAAAAGTAATAGGTCACCGCCCGCCAGATCAGAATCGCCGCCGCCGCGGTAGATTTGCCCACCATGGGTGCCAGCAGCGCCGCGGAAGTCAATTCGGCCGCCCCGGCGCCGCCCGGTAGCAGGCTGAACTGTCCCGCGCTCAGGGACAGCATCTGGATCAGGAAACTCCAGGCCCACTGCAAATCTGCCCCCAGCCCCTTCAATGCCAGGTACAACACGCTGTAGCGCAGCGCCCAATGCAGGCAGGTCAGGCCGAAGACCTGGAACAGTGTCTGTTTTGGCAGTTTCAAGGTGTCGGTGAACGCCGCCAGAAAGCTCAGGATCTTGCGGGCCCAGCGCCGACGGGTGACAGCTTTGACACGCAAGTGGCGCAGCAGTCGAGCGCCCAGCAGAATCAATCTGCGGTGATAGCGGGCCACCAGCACGCAGCCGAACAACCCGCCAAACAATGAAATCGCGCTTAACGCCAGCATCCATTCCATGCGCTGGCTGAGGTTCTGGAACAGCGCGTAAAACAGAATGCCCACCAAGGCGCAGAGGAAGAACAGCAAGTCACTCAACTGATCCATGGCAAACACCGCGCTGCCATGGGCCGGGCGCACGCCGTTGCGCGCCAGCAAGGCCATCAGCGTCAGTGGGCCGCCACTGCCACCGGGCGTCGCGCACATGGCGAACTCGGTGGACATCACCACGCCGATGCTTTTCAGAGCGCCGATGCGCCCACGGTGCTCCCCCAGCAGCAGGCGCAAGCGCACGGAGTTCAAGCCCCAGCACAGCACGATCATGCCGAGCATGGCCAGCAGTAGCGGCAAGGGAAAGCGCTGCACCCGCGACCACATTTCCCCGCCACCGACCAGCAGCGGCACCAGTAGCGCCGTGAGCAGGGCGGCGCCCAACCAGATCAGCCGTTTCATGCGGCGCTGCGGGCCCGCAGCCCCTGGGTCGCCAGCCAGTCGACTTTGGTCATGGGTACACGACCGTCGTTGAGCAGGCGTTCGAGGGTGCGCAGCCAATAGTCCCGGGAAAAGGCATGGCGCATGTCCACCGGGTGCAGGCCCAGGCGAATCACCGGGGCCTGGCGCCAGCGCTGTTCGCGTTGGTCACTGATGACTTTCGACAGGCCACGGCGCCAGGCGCTGCGGGCACTCCAGACCAGCCCCGGCGCATCGATGGCGGTGAAGTCAGGCAGGCGATAAAGGTGTCGGGTGTCGCTGGTGTAGCTCAGCGGCAACTGGCGCAAGGCCTGGCGCGTGCCTTCGCTCATCAGCCAGGCCGGGGCGACGAAACCTTCCAACGGCCAGTGGTAGCGTTCAAAGGTTTCGATACCGGCGCGCAGGCGGGCGAGGGCGGCGGCCTCGGACAGGTTGTAGAACTCACCCTCATGGGTATAGACCCGGCGCATGAACCAGTCCTTGGGGTGGCGGGCGACAGGGCCGTCGTCGCAATGGTAGTAGCCATGCAACACCAGTTCGTCGCCGCGCTCGACCCGGCTGTCGAGCAGGCGCCGAAAGCCGGGGTGAGCCTCCAGGGCGTTGTTGCGGTGAAAGTCAGGCACCACCAACCAGGTCATCGGCACCTGGCCGAGGGCGTCGACGGCTTCGACGAAGGGCTGGTAGTCGGGCCAGGTTTGCGGTGCCACGTCGTGCAGCACCAGCAGGAGCGCGCGGGGCGAGCGGTTCATCGACACGGACCTCACCTCAACCATTGGCCAGCAGTGGCATCTGCCCGCCGAGCACCGCGTAGTAGTGCCCCAGCAAGCTGTTGACCACGGTATCCCAGGCGTAATGCTGCTCCACATGCTGGCGCGCCAGCACACCACGGCGCTGGCAGCCTTCGGCAAACAGTTGGCGCACGGCATTGGCCATGGCCTGTGGATTGTTGGGTGTGCACAGCAGGCCGCAGTCTTCATCGACGATTTCGGTAAAGGCCCCGGCCGCCACCGCCACCACGGGAATGCCACTGGCCATGGCTTCGAGGATCACCAGGCCGAAGGTTTCCTGGTCGCCGGCGTGCAGCAGGGCATCGGAGCTGGCCATGAGCCGGGCGACTTGCGGTGCCGGGCAGAATTCATCGATCACCGTGACGTTGTCCGGCACCAAGGCGGGCATCGACGAGCCCACCAGCAGCAGGTGGTAGCGCTCGCCCAGGCGTTTCATGCACTTGAGCAGCACCGGCAGGTTTTTTTCCTTGGAGCCGCGCCCGGCGAAAATCAGCAGGCGCGCGTCTTCGGCGATGCCCAGCTCGGCGCGCAGCTCCGGGTCGCGGGCGGCCGGGTTGAAGGTTTGCAGGTCGACGCCCAACGGTTGCACGTAGACGTTCTTGACCCCCAACCCGGTCAGTTTGTCGGCCATGACCTGGCTCGGCGCCAGGACCCGGTCGAAATTGCCGTACAACTTGCTGACATAAGCTTCGATGTTGGGGGTGAACCAGTTGCCCATGCGGTTGCTGACCAGCAGTGGCAGGTCGGAGTGATAGAAACCGATGACGGGCACGTCGAGCTGGCGACGGGCATCCAGTGCGGCCCAGGCCGTGAGGTAGGGATCGCCGACTTCAATCAGATCGGGCTGTAGATCGCGCAGGACATTGCGCCAGGGGGCCAGGCGAAGGGGGAAGCGATAGCCCTTGCCGAACGGCAGTGCAGGGGCAGGAACCTTGTAGATCCCATCGTGCTCGCTCAAATGCGCGCCGGGGATCAACAGGCTGTGGCGAATACCGGGCCGATCGCCCAGGCGCCGGTGCTTGGCATCCAGATAAGTGCGCACGCCTCCGCTGGCGGGGGCGTAGAACATGGTTATGTCCGCTATATGCACGATGAACGTCCCTCCGGTCAGTGTTCTCCTGTGTTGACCTTTAGTAAGAATAGATGTTCGGTTGGGGTTGTGGGGGTGGGGTGTCAGTGGAGTATTGCCGGGTTTGACAGGGCCCTATCGCGAGCAAGCTCGCTCCCACAGGAGGGGCACCGATCCCATGTGGGAGCGAGCTTGCTCGCGATAGGGCCAGTCCTGGTTCGCCGGCTATTATTCCTGGCGCCAGGGGCTTAATGCGCCAGGCATGCTTTTATATAAACGTGCAAAATGGCGTCATATCGCAAACACCACGGGTGACCACATGCCTGACTCATCGCAACTCGTTATCGGGGCCGACCTTAGCGGCCAGCCCATCGCCCAGGCCATGCGCCTGGCGAACCGTCATGGTCTGGTGGCGGGTGCCACCGGTACCGGCAAGACCGTCACCTTGCAGCGCCTGGCCGAAATGTTCAGCGATGCCGGCGTGGCGGTGTTCGCGGCGGACATCAAGGGTGACCTGTGCGGCCTGGGCGCGGCGGGCAACCCCCAGGGCAAGATCGCCGAGCGCATCGCCGGCATGCCTTGGCTCAACCACAAGCCCCAGGCTTACCCGGTGACCTTGTGGGATATCCATGGCCAGTCCGGTCATCCACTGCGCACCACCTTGAGTGAAATGGGCCCGTTGTTGATCGGCAGTCTGCTGGAACTGACGGACAGCCAGCAGTCGGCGCTCTACGCCGCGTTCAAGGTGGCCGACCGCGAAGGTCTGTTGCTGCTGGACCTCAAGGACCTGAAGGCGCTGCTCAACCATCTCAAGGACAATCCCGAGTTGCTGGGGGACGACGCGGCCTTGATGACCACCGGTTCCAGCCAGGCGTTGTTGCGACGCTTGTCCACCCTGGAACAGCAGGGCGCGGACGCGTTGTTCGGCGAGCCAGCCTTGCAGCTCGAAGACATCCTGCAACCGGCCAGCGATGGCCGTGGCCGCATCCACTTGCTCGACGCCAGCCGCCTGGTCCACGAGGCGCCGAAGGTCTACGCGACATTCCTGTTATGGCTGCTGGCTGAGCTGTTCGAGCAATTGCCCGAGCGCGGCGATGCAGACAAACCGCTGTTGGCGCTGTTCTTCGACGAGGCGCATTTGCTTTTTGCCGGCACGCCCAAGGCCTTGCAGGAGCGCCTGGAGCAAGTGGTGCGGCTGATCCGTTCCAAGGGCGTGGGGGTGTATTTCGTGACCCAGTCGCCGGGCGACTTGCCGGACGACGTGCTGGCGCAGTTGGGCTTGCGCATCCAGCACGGGTTGCGGGCCTTTACTGCCAAGGAGCAGAAATCCCTGCGGGCGGTGGCCGACGGTTTCCGGCCCAACCCGCAGTTCGATGCCCTGGCGGTGCTGACCGAACTGGGCATCGGTGAAGCCTTGGTGGGCACCTTGCAGGAAAAAGGTACGCCGGAAGTGGTCCAGCGCGTGCTGGTGGCGCCACCGCAATCGCGCATCGGGCCGCTGAGCGAAGCCGAGCGCGCCGGGTTGATCGCCAGTTCGCCGTTGCAAGGGCGCTATGACAAGCCCATTGATCGCGAATCGGCCTATGAAGTGCTGATGGGCCGCAAAGGGCTGGAGCCGCAGGCCGAAGAGGCGCCGGGCAAGCCGACGGCGGAAGAACCGAGCTTCACCGAAAAGGCCGGGGAATTCCTCGGCACGGCAGCCGGCCAGGCGCTTAAATCGGCGATGCGCCAGGCGGCCAATCAGTTGGGCCGGCAATTGGTGCGTGGGTTGATGGGGTCGTTGCTCGGTGGCAGCAAGCGCCGGTAGTCAGGACCGAGTTGTCCCTTTCGCGAGCAGGCTCGCTCCCACAAGGGATCGGCGTCGTGCACGAAACAGGTGCCCGCCGCAGATCCCCTGTGGGAGCGAGCTTGCTCGCGAAAGCGGTCTAGCAGGCGAAAAATAGGCTGGCTGACCCGCCGCTATCGCGAGCAAGCTCGCTCCCACACTGGATCAGCGTCGTACACACATTTTGTGTCTGGCAGACATCTACTGTGGGAGCGAGCCTGCTCGCGATAGCTATCTAACTGCCGCCGAAAATCTCAGCCCTTGGGCCTGGCATGCGCCGCCAATCGCTCAAGCGCCGCCCGCAGGTTGGGGTCGGTGATGCCGTCCGCCGTGGCCTGGATAGTCGCCGCGGCGTCGGTGGACAAATCCAGCGTGTGCCCCTTGACGCCGACCTGGACGGTGGGCGGTTGTACCTTGAACAGGATCCGCGTCAGGTTGGCGAATTCTTCGAAGACCTGGAGTTGGCGCAGCAGGCGTTTTTGCTGATAGCGCAGGCGTGTGGCCCAGTGGCCGTCGGTGACGATCAGCAGCAAGCTGCCTTCGCGCCAGGAGGCCACGTGGCAATGCTCGCGCGCAGCCGGTTGCAACTGGCTGTCGAGCAGGCGTTGCAGGTGACCCAGGCGTTTGGCGTGGCCAAAGATGGCTTTCAGCGGCTTGGCTTCGCGCAGCAGAACGGCGGGCGCCTTGGCTGGAAGAGGGCGAAAGGCCATGAATGAATACCGCAAGTGACAGAGGCGCCATGGTAGCAGAAAGCGCCGGATGCGCCTCGACCCTCTCGCCCAGCGGCTTTTGGCTGCACAATCAATGAGTAACTTCTGCTCTGGATGGGTTGAAGTTCGCGCAAAAGCCCTTATTTTATGCAAGCCCCGTCACAGCGCTGTGCCAGCATCGTGGAATAACGCCACTTTCCTCTCCATCGTTTCCGGGTAGAATGCTCGTTCGCATGCGGCCATGAGGGCTGCACGGGCGACTCACGGGGCCGCCCTCCATCCCTTTAGTGTGGAAGATCCTGCCGATATGTTTGCGCCTTTGTTAAAGAAACTTTTTGGAAGCAAGAACGAGCGTGAAGTCAAGCGCATGCTCAAGACGGTACAGACTGTCAATGCCTTCGAAGAGCAAATGGTGGCCCTTTCGGACGATCAGTTACGCGCCAAGACTGCCGAATTCAAGGACCGCATCGCCAAGGGGGAAACCCTTGACCAGCTCCTGCCTGAAGCCTTTGCGGTCGCCCGTGAAGCCGGCAAGCGGATCATGGGCATGCGCCACTTCGACGTTCAGTTGATCGGCGGCATGACCTTGCACGAAGGCAAGATCGCCGAAATGCGTACCGGTGAGGGCAAGACCCTCGTGGCGACCTTGGGCGTGTACCTCAACGCGCTGTCCGGCAAGGGCGTGCACGTAGTGACGGTCAACGACTACCTGGCCCGTCGCGACGCCAACTGGATGCGCCCGCTCTACGAATTCCTCGGCCTGACTGTCGGCGTCGTCACGCCGTTCCAGCCGCCGGAAGAGAAGCGCGCCGCCTACGCTGCCGACATCACCTACGGCACCAACAACGAATTCGGGTTCGACTACCTGCGCGACAACATGGCGTTCAGCATGGAAGAAAAATTCCAGCGTGAACTCAACTTTGCCGTGATCGACGAAGTCGACTCCATCCTCATCGACGAAGCCCGTACCCCGCTGATCATTTCCGGTCAGGCCGAGGACAGCTCCAAGCTGTACATCGAGATCAACAAACTGATCCCGCAGCTCAAGTTGCACGTCGAGGAAGTCGAAGGCGAAGTGACCCAGGCCGGGCACTACACCGTTGACGAGAAGACCCGTCAGGTCGAGCTCAACGAAGCGGGTCACCAGTTCGTCGAGGAAATGCTCACCCGTATTGGTTTGCTGGCCGAAGGCGAGAGCCTGTACTCGGCCCACAACCTGGGCCTGCTGACCCACGTTTATGCTGGCCTGCGTGCGCACAAGCTGTTCCATCGCAACGTCGAATACATCGTGCAGGACGGCCAGGTCGTACTGGTGGACGAACACACCGGCCGTACCATGCCGGGTCGTCGCCTGTCCGAAGGCCTGCACCAGGCCATCGAAGCGAAGGAAGGCCTGAACATCCAGGCCGAGAGCCAGACCCTGGCCTCGACCACCTTCCAGAACTACTTCCGCCTGTATAACAAGCTGTCCGGCATGACCGGTACCGCTGATACCGAAGCGTTCGAGTTCCACCAGATCTACGGCCTGCAAGTGGTGGTGATTCCGCCGAACAAGCCGCTGGCCCGTAAAGACTACAACGACCTGGTGTTCCTGACCGCCGAAGAGAAGTACGCGGCGATCATCAACGACATCAAGGACGGCATGGCCCAGGGCCGTCCGATCCTGGTGGGTACCGCCACCATCGAGACCTCCGAGCACATGTCCGCCCTGCTCAACAAGGAAGGCATCGAGCACAAGGTCCTCAACGCCAAGTTCCACGAGAAGGAAGCCGAGATCATCGCCCAGGCCGGCCGCCCGGGTGCGTTGACCATCGCCACCAACATGGCTGGCCGTGGTACCGACATCCTCTTGGGCGGCAACTGGGAAGTGGAAGTCGCCAGCCTGGAAAGCCCGACCCCAGAGCAGATCGCGCAGATCAAGGCTGACTGGCAGAAACGTCACCAGCAGGTACTCGAATCCGGCGGTTTGCAGGTGATCGCTTCCGAGCGTCACGAGTCGCGTCGTATCGACAACCAGCTGCGTGGCCGTGCCGGTCGCCAGGGTGACGCCGGTTCCAGCCGTTTCTACCTGTCCCTGGAAGACAGCCTGATGCGCATCTTCGCCTCTGACCGGGTGAAGAACTTCATGAAGGCCCTGGGCATGCAGCCAGGCGAGGCGATCGAGCACCGCATGGTGACCAACGCCATCGAGAAGGCCCAGCGCAAGGTCGAAGGCCGCAACTTCGATATCCGTAAGCAATTGCTCGAGTTCGACGACGTCAACAACGAACAGCGTAAAGTGATCTATCACATGCGTAACAGTTTGTTGGCCGCCGACAACATTGGCGAAACCATCGCCGATTTCCGCCAGGACGTGCTCAACGCCACCGTCAGCGCCCACATCCCGCCGCAATCGCTGCCGGAACAGTGGGACGTCGCCGGCCTGGAATCCGCCTTGCAGAACGATTTCGGCGTGGCATTGCCGATCCAGCAATGGCTCGACGAAGACGATCACCTGTATGAAGAAACCCTGCGCGAGAAACTGCTGGCCGAACTGATCGCGGCCTACAACGAGAAGGAAGACCAGGCGGGCGCCGAGGCACTGCGTTCCTTCGAGAAGCAGATTGTGCTGCGGGTACTGGACGACTTGTGGAAAGACCACCTGTCGACCATGGACCACCTGCGTCACGGTATCCATTTGCGCGGTTACGCCCAGAAGAACCCGAAGCAGGAGTACAAGCGCGAGTCCTACACGCTGTTCTCCGAGTTGCTCGACTCGATCAAGCGCGACTCGATCCGTGTGCTGTCCCACGTTCAGGTTCGCCGCGAAGACCCGGCCGAAGAAGAAGCCCGCCTGCGCCAGGAAGCCGAAGCCCTGGCTGCGCGCATGCAGTTCGAACACGCCGAGGCCCCGGGCCTGGAAGTGGTTGCCGAAGAGGGCGTCGATGTGGATGTCGCCTTGGCGACCGCACCGGTGCGCAACGAGCAGAAGCTGGGCCGTAACGAACTGTGCTATTGCGGTTCGGGCAAGAAATACAAGCATTGCCACGGGCAGATCCAATAATCCCGTTCCAACGCTGATCCACCCGCGCCGCGACCGGATTTTATCCGTCGCGGCGTTTTGCCATTTTGATTCGCCGTCTCGATGAGGACGGCGTCGATAGACATCTCATTTAGGAGCGCATTCATGGCTGTTGGTCTTGGTCCGTTGCCAACGTTGCACCCGGTTGCCGGTTTTGAACTCGGTATTGCCTCGGCGGGCATCAAGCGCCCCGGGCGCAAGGACGTCGTGGTCATGCGTTGCGCCGAAGGCTCGACGGTGGCTGGCGTGTTCACCCTCAACGCCTTCTGTGCCGCTCCAGTCATCCTGGCCAAGCAACGCGTGCAGGGGCCGGTGCGTTACCTGCTGACCAACACCGGTAACGCCAACGCCGGTACCGGCGCGCCAGGCCTGGCCGCTGCCGAGCGTACTTGCGCCAAGCTGGCTGAGCTGACCGGTGTCGACGCCAGCCAGGTGCTGCCGTATTCCACTGGCGTGATCGGCGAGCCGCTGCCGGTCGAGAAGATCGAAGGCGCGCTGCAAGCCGCGCTCGATGACCTGTCGGAAAACAACTGGGCCGCGGCCGCCACCGGCATCATGACCACCGACACCTTGCCCAAGGGCGCGAGCCGCCAGTTCGAGCACGATGGCGTGACCATCACGGTCACCGGTATCAGCAAAGGCGCTGGCATGATCCGCCCGAACATGGCGACCATGCTCGGCTACATCGCCACCGACGCCAAAGTCTCGCGCCAGGTGCTGCAAGACCTGATGCTCGACGGTGCCAACAAGTCGTTCAACCGCATCACCATCGACGGCGACACCTCCACCAACGACTGCTGCATGCTGATCGCCACCGGCAAGGCTAGCCTGCCGGAAATCACCGAAGCCAGCGGCCCGCTGTTCGCGGCTCTGAAACAGGCGGTGTTTGAAGTGTGCATGGAAGTGGCCCAGGCCATCGTCCGTGACGGCGAAGGCGCGACCAAGTTCGTGACCGTGCAGGTCAACGGCGGTGGCAATCACCAGGAATGCCTGGATGTTGGCTACACCGTGGCCCACTCGCCGCTGATCAAGACCGCGCTGTTCGCCTCCGACCCGAACTGGGGCCGCATTCTCGCCGCCGTTGGCCGTGCCGGCGTGCCTGAGCTGGACGTGAGCAAGATCGACGTGTTCCTCGGTGAAGTCTGCATCGCCAGCCAAGGCGCTCGCGCTGCGACCTACACCGAAGCCCAGGGCGCGGCGGTCATGCAACAGGAAGAAATCACCATCCGTATCGAGCTGGGACGGGGGGATTGCAGCGAAACCATCTGGACAACTGATCTGTCCCACGAGTACGTGAAGATCAACGCTGAGTACCGGACTTAACAGGCTCGGGACCGAGTCGCTCCTTTCGCGAGCAGGCTCGCTCCCACAGGGATTTGTTGGGTGACTTAGAAAGTGTTCACACCACCGATCCACTGTGGGAGCGAGCTTGCTCGCGATGGCGCCAGAACAGACACCTCAGAACCACAAGAAAGGAATCCACATGAGCCTGCACCTGATCATCGGCGACAAAGATCTATCTTCCTGGTCCCTGCGCGGCGCGTTGGCCCTGGCGCTGACCGGCGCGAAGTACACCGAAGAGCTGGTCAGGCTCGATCAACCCGACACCCGCGAGAAGCTGCTCAAGTATTCGGCCACGGCCAAGGTCCCGTTGCTCAAGACCGAGTTCGGCGTGATCGCCGATTCCCTGGCGATTGCCGAATACCTGGCTGAACAGTTTCCCGAGGCCAGTCTCTGGCCCAAGGATGTGGCCGCCCGGGCCCAGGCACGCTCGGCCTGTGCGCAGATGCACAGCGGTTTTTTTGCCCTGCGCAGCCACATGCCCATGGACCTGCTGCACGATGCGCCGTTGTCGCCGATGCCATCTGATGTGCAGGCGGAAATCCAGCGGATGCTGGCGCTATGGGCCGAATGCCGTGCCACGGCGACCGAAACCGGTCCCTATCTGTTTGGCCGCGTGAGCCTGGCCGATGCGTTTTTTGCTCCTGTTGCCGTGCGCTTGCGCACTTATCAGGTGAAACTGTCGGAGGTCGATGAGGCCTACGTCGAAACCCTATATCAATGGCCAGCGTTCAAGGCGTGGCAACAAGCTGGCCTGGAGGACACTGCGCGGTGAAACGAGTCCATGTGGCGGCGGCGGTCATCCGCGATGCCGCCGGTAAAATCCTGATCGCCCGACGGGCCGACACCCAGCACCAGGGCGGCCTGTGGGAGTTCCCCGGTGGCAAGGTCGAGGCCGATGAGTCCGTCGAAACTGCCCTGGCCCGCGAACTTCATGAAGAGCTGGGCATTGTCGTCGAGGCTGCTCGACCGTTGATCAAGGTGCGTCACGACTACCCGGACAAACAGGTGTTGCTGGATGTCTGGGAAGTCTCGGCGTTCACCGGTGAGCCCCACGGCGCCGAAGGGCAGCCGTTGGCCTGGGTGACGGCCCGCGACCTGACGAACTATGAGTTTCCGGCGGCCAATCAGCCGATCGTCGCGGCGGCCCGTTTGCCGGGTGAGTACCTGATTACCCCTGAAGGTCTTGAGACGCCGGCCTTGCTGCGCGGCATGCAGAAGGCGATTGCCGGTGGGATCAAGTTGGTCCAGCTACGTGCCCCCAACGGTTACGACCCGCAATACCGCGATCTGGCGGTGGACGCGGCGGGGCTGTGTGCCGGCAAGGCCCAGTTGATGCTCAAGGGGCCGTTCGAATGGCTGGGGGATTTTCCTTCCGCTGGCTGGCACATTACCGCCGCACAACTGCGCAAGCATGCTGCGGCCGGTCGACCGTTCGGCAAGGACCGCTGGCTGGCGGCCTCCTGCCATAACGCCGAGGAACTGTCCCTGGCGCAGCAGATGGACGTGGATTTCGTGACACTCTCGCCGGTGCAGCCGACCCAGACTCATCCTGACGCACAGCCGTTGGGGTGGGCAGAGGCGGCGCGGTTGATCGAGGGCTTTAACAGGCCGGTTTATCTGTTGGGCGGGGTCGGGCCTGGCGAGCGACAAAAAGCCTGGGAGGCCGGGGCGCAGGGTGTGGCGGGGATTCGGGCGTTTTGGCCTGAGGCTTGATTTTGTGGTGTAACCGCTGACGCCATCGCGAGCAAGCTCGCTCCCACAGGGGTTCTGTGAGCGTCGAAGATCCCGTGTGGGAGCGAGCTTGCTCGCGATGGCGGCCTCAAGAACGATTCAGCCCCCAGGCTTGGCCGCCGCCACCCAAAGCACTTCCGCCACCCCTTGCCGCCGGGCAATGACCCGCGCGGCCACGAACAGCAGATCCGACAACCGATTGATATAGGCCAGCCCCGGCCCGGCCAGCGGCTCCATGGCGTTCAATTGCTGGCAACGCCGCTCGGCGCTGCGGGCCAGGCTGCGGCAGACGTGGGCCTGGGCTACCAGCGTCGAGCCACCGGGCAGGATGAAGTTTTCCAGGGGGCCCAATTCCTCGTTCCAGCCATCGATCGCCGCTTCCAGCCGCTCGATTTCCGCGACGTTCAAGGCCTGATAAGCCGGCATCGCCAGTTCCCCGCCGAGGTCGAACAGACGGTGCTGACAAGGCGCCAGCACGTCACTGACCTCCTTCAGCCCCGGATGTCGGGTCGTTTCAGTGGCGAGCCCGGCCAGCAATAAACCCAGCTGGCTATTCAGTGTATCCACTTCGCCGATGGCCTCGACCCGTGGGTGGTCCTTTGCCACGCGGCGACCATCGCCCAACCCGGTTTCACCTTTGTCGCCGGTGCGGGTGTAAATCTTCGACAGGCGAAAACCCATGCTCAGCGCTCCAGTTGTCTGTTTTCCTGCGGCACCATCGAAGTGCCCGCCAGGGGCAGGCGCAAGGTGAAGCAGGTGCCTTGACCCGGCGCCGACTGCACTTCCATCTGGCCCTTGTGATTGTTGGTGATGATGAAATACGAGACCGACAGCCCCAGGCCCGTGCCCTGGCCGATCTCCTTGGTGGTGAAGAAAGGCTCGAAGGTGCGTTTGCGCACGTTCTCGCTCATGCCGATGCCGTTGTCCTCGACCTGGATTTCCGCCCACGGTGGATTCAACCGCGTACGCAGGATGATACGCCCCGGCTCGCTGTCGTCCTGGCGTTGATGGATCGCCTGGGCGGCGTTTTTCAGCAGATTGAGCAGCACCTGTTCCAGCTCGTTGGCCGTACCGGGTACCGGGCCCAGGTTCGGATCGAATTGACGGGTGATCGCCTGGCCCTTGAAGTCGAAGCCGATGGCCAGGTCGAAGTCGTTGCCGGCGATTTCCACTGCCTGGTCGATCAGCGCGGGCAGGTCGCAAGGCGCCATTTGCCGGGTACTGCGCCGACTGAAACTGAGCATGTGGGTAACGATTTTTGCCGCCCGGGCGCCGGCTTGCTGGATGCCGTCGAGCAGCTGCGGGATCTCCCTACCCTGGAGGTAACGATTGACCTCCTCTAACGGGATACCCAGCAGCTCGGCCTGTTCGAGGTTCTTGGGCAGTTCCGGCGACAGGCGTCGGCGGATGTTCTGCACGTTGTGCAGGATCGCGCCCAACGGGTTGTTGATTTCATGGGCCATGCCCGCCGCGAGGCCGCCGACCGAGAGCATTTTCTCCGATTGCACCATCATTTCTTCCAGCGACAGGCGCTGGGTGATGTCATCGATCCGGATGACCACGCCACGCCCGGCGCCCCCCATCAGTGGGTAGAAGGTGAGGGCGTAGTGGCGGGCTTCGTCGTCCTTGGTCCAGGTGACGCGTTCGATCTTGGCCACCGTGTGCTGCTCGACGGTCTGCTTGAGTTGGGGCAGGTACGGCTTGAGCGGTTCGAAAGCGAGGAAGATCGGCTGGTTCAGCGCCTCGTCCAGCCGTGTGCCGGAGAGGGCGCTGGCTTCCTGGTTCCATTGGGTGACGTAGAGCTGCTCGTCGAGGGCGATTAGCGCCGACGGCATGGAGTCGATGATGCTGTTGAGGTAATTCTGGAAACCGGTGAGCTTTTTCTCGATCTTGCTGCGCACCTGGACTTCCAGCTCCAGCTTGCGATTGGTATGGCGGGTTTCTTCCGCCAGGCCCTGGGCCTGGTCGTAGGCGGCCTGGGAATCGTCCCGCGCGCGCTTGAGTTGCTGCTCCCGGGCTTCGATCCGCGACAACATGGTGTTGAACGCCTCGGCCAGGCTGCCGATCTCATCGTGGTTGCCGCGTGCGGCACGCAGGGCATAGTTCTCTTCGCGAGTGACCTGGCGTGACAGTTCTTCAAGTTGATGAATCGGCTGGGTGATCAGGCGCTTGATCTGCTGGGCAATGATCAGCCACAGCAACACGCTGAAAATCAGGATGCCAAGGCTGGCAGTCAGGGTGCCGGTGTAGAACGCGGTCGGCAATTCGCTGCTGGCCACCAGTAACAGATGGCCGGGCAGCGTGCCGGGGCGGGGCAGGGTAATGACCTGGTTGCTGCGAAATTCGCCCGCCTGCCAGGTTTGTATGTTGCGGTATTGGTCCGGCAGCTTGAGCTTTTCGCCCTGTTGCAGTTGTGCCAGGCGTTCGCCCTGGCCGTCGTACAGCGCCGCCGCCCGCAGCGGTGCGTAGCTGTTGAGCTCGTCGAGCAAGCGTTGGGCACTTTGTGGCGATTGCAGGGCGTCGGAGATCAGGCTCGGATTGGCCACCAGTCGGCCAATGGTCTGCAGGGCCTGGGGTGCCATGCTTTCCTGGGAGATGTAGTAGGCGGCGCTGATAAAGGTCAGGTTGGCCACCAGCAGGACAGTGGTCAACAACACCAACAGGGCGGCCAGCAGTTTCTGGCCGACCGGGAGGTTTTCAAGGCGCTGGCGCAATGGCATCAGACTCGTCGCTAAAAAGGAATACGAGGGCCAGCGTAGCCGCTGCTCAGTCGCTGGGCAATCCGAGGTTGTGCAAGTGGACAATCAGTCGCTGTCGCAGTTGTTCCAGGTGCGGCACGCTCAGTTCATGGCGTTGGGCGACCTTGCAGGCATAACCGAGCAAGTAGCTGATTTCGGTGCGGCGCCGATTGGCGACATCCTGGTACATCGAGGAGTAATTGGCGGCGGTGGCCTGGATCACCCGTTCGACTTCCGGCTGCAAATCTTCGGCCGCCGCGGGCTGGCCGCAGCGTTCGAGCAGGTCAGTGAGCTCTGCGCACAAGGTCGCCACTTCGCAGCGGTGTTCCTGCAAGCCGCCGTTCTTGCAGTGGTGCAGCACGGTCAGCGGGTTGATTGCGCAATTGAGCGCCAGCTTGCGCCAGAGCCGGGTGAGGATGTCGGCGCTCCATTCGTGGGGAATGCCGGCAGCGGCCAGATCGTCGAGCCAGAACGGCGCCACTGGGTGAGCAGGGTCGCCCAGCCAGGTGTAGCCGTGGCCGGCGAATACCACGCGCCAGTCACCGTCGCGGAACGCGCCTTCGGTGCTGGAGGCGCTGATGCAACGGGCTTGGGGCACGCAATTGGCCACCGCATCCTGGCTGCCGAGGCCGTTCTGCAACAGGATCAGCTCCGATTCGGCGTCCAGGCGATGGGCCACCGAGGCCACGGCCGCTTCCGCGTCGTAGGCTTTGCAGGCCAATAGCAGGCGCCTGATCGGTTCCGGGTTGTCCGCCGTTTCGCCAGGTATCGGGTAGCTCTGCGCCTGGCCCTGTTCCACCAGCGTCAAGCCGCCGGCGCTGCGGTAGGCCTGCAGGCGGGCTTCGTTGCGCAACACCAGCCGAACCGGCAACCCGGCCCGGGCCAGGCGCGTGGCCCACAACGTGCCGAGACTGCCGGCCCCCAGGACATGCCAGGTGGTAGACATCAGTTTTTTACTCGGATTGGCGCAGGCATCTGAGGGCTCGCAGTGTCGGCAGGAAAAGAGCCGTTATAATGAGCCCGATTTTAACCACAAGCCAAGCGCGCGCCGTTGATACTGGCGCGCCTTTTTATTTGGAGAACACTACATGCCGTCATTCGACGTGGTATCCGAACTGGACAAGCACGAAGTCACCAACGCGGTTGAAAACGCCGTCAAGGAACTCGACCGTCGTTATGACCTCAAGGGCAAGGGCAGTTTCGAGTTCAAGGAAAAAGACCTGACCGTGAACCTGACCGCCGAGGCCGATTTCCAGCTCGAGGCGATGATCGAGATCCTCAAGCTGGCGCTGGTCAAGCGCAAGATCGACGTGCAGTGCCTTGAGGTCAAGGACGCCTATGCCTCGGGCAAGCTGATGAAGCAGGAAGCCGTGCTCAAGGAAGGCATCGACAAGGAGCTGGCGAAGAAGATCGTCGCTCATATCAAGGACGCCAAGCTCAAGGTGCAAGCCGCCATCCAGGGCGAACAGGTGCGAGTCACCGGCAAGAAGCGTGACGACTTGCAGGAAGCCATTGCGGCACTGCGGGGCAAGGAATTCGGCATGCCGCTGCAATTCAACAACTTCCGCGACTGATACTGGGTTGTATTAAACATTGTGGCGCGGGGATAAATCTCCGCGCCACAAAATGCCGCGTGCAACAGGAATAGGAGAGAAAGATGGATTTGAATGCTGAAGTGGACAACCTGGTCAAGGCTTCCCAGACCTGGATCCCCATGATCATGGAATACGGCAGCCGCGTGCTGCTGGCCGTCATCACCCTGGCCATCGGCTGGTGGTTGATCAACAAGGTGACACAGAAACTGGGCGCGCTGCTGGCTTTGCGTAACGCCGACCTGGCGCTGCAAGGGTTTATCAGTACCCTGGCAAACATCATCCTGAAGATATTGCTGATCGTCAGTGTTGCTTCGATGATCGGTGTGGAAACCACTTCGTTCGTCGCCGCTATCGGTGCGGCCGGCCTGGCGATTGGCCTGGCCCTGCAAGGTAGCCTGGCGAACTTCGCCGGTGGCGTGCTGATCCTGCTGTTTCGCCCGTTCCGCATCGGTGACTGGATCGAAGCCCAGGGTGTGGCCGGTACGGTCGACAGCATCCAGATCTTCCACACCGTGATTCGCACCGGTGACAACAAGACCGTCATCGTGCCAAACGGCAATCTGTCGAACGGCATCATCACCAACACCAATCGCCAGCCGACCCGCAAGGTAGTGTTCGATGTCGGCGTGGATTATCAGGCTGACCTGCAGAAAGCCCGGGAAGTGTTGTTGGCGTTGGCCAAGGATGAGCGCGTGCTGGCCGATCCAGCACCGGAAGCGGTGATTTCCACCTTGGGCGACAGTTCGATCACTGTGTCGTTGCGGGCATGGGTGAAAACGGCGGATTACTGGAGCGTGATCTTCATGCTCAATGAGCAGGCGCGCGATCGTTTGAAGGACGCCGGTATTGATATTCCGTTCCCACAGCGAGTGATTCGGGTGGTTCAGGAATCGACATCGGTGTAACGATCAGTCGTTCGGCTCATGTTTGACCGCTTGATCAAATTTTTAGAAAGAGTGGGTCGGTTAACTAAAGCCAATAAAAAAGGCCCATCCGAGGATGGGCCTTTTTTTGATTACCGCGAACTAGCTTTCGGTGATTACAGAACCGAAATCGGGTAGTCGACGATCAGGCGGAACTCTTTGATATCGCCTTCGCCTTCGTCAGCGTTAGCGTAGTGCCAGGCTTGACGAACACGGAAGGAAAGATCTTTGGCCGGGCCAGACTGAACAACGTACTTGGCTTCCAAGTTGGTTTCGTTGTGCTTGCCGTCTGCACCGTACAGACCAGCGTAAGGGCTGCCTGCTGGAGTGTTGGTACCGTCGATGTCCCAACCTTTAACGTAACGGGTCATGAAGCTCAGACCAGGAACGCCGTACTCAGCCATCTTGATGTCGTAACGGACCTGGGCAGATTTCTCGTTAGGACCGTTGAAGTCAGAGTACTGGATGGAGTTGGCGAGGAAGATCGAGTCGCCGCCGCGGTTGTTCTTGCCTACACCGATGTAGTCGAACGGCGTGTCGCCGTTGATTTTCTGGAAGCCAACGGTGATGGTGTGCGCTTTCAGGAACGAGAAAGCAGCTGCCAGGGAGAACGCGGTGTTGCTGATCTCACCAGCCTTGGAGCTGCCAGTGTCGGTGGTGCGGTAGATGTTACCGTCCAGGTTCAGGGACTGATCGCCACCCATTGGGATGGTGTAGTTCAGGTTACCGTAGTACTGGTTCCAGATGTCTTCCAGCTGGGCGCCGTAGATCGATGCGCTCAGGTTGTCGCTGAATGCATATTTACCACCAGCGTAGTCGATGGTGTTGGCTTCTACGCCAGCGTAGGTTGCAAACAGGCCGCCATCACGAGCGTTACGGTCCTGGCTGGTTGCCGAGTAGAAGTGGCCGGCTTCGAGGTCAAGGTCTTTGACTTCGCTGCTCTGCAGTTGGAAACCGCTGGCAGTTTGAGGCAGGACACGGGAGCCACCGACAGCGAACACTGGGGCAGTGCTTGGCTGCTGGTCACCGACTTTCAGCTCGGTCTTGGAGACGCGGAATTTAACCGCCGCGCCGGCTTTGCCTTGGCTGTCGTTGACGTGGCCATCGGCATCGCGGCTCATGTTGCCGGTGCCGCCAGTGCCGTCACCGCCGTCCAGTTTGACTGCCAGGTAACCGAACGCATCAACGCCGACGCCTACGGTGCCTTGGGTGTAACCGGAGTTGAAGTTGCCCCAGATACCTTGGGTCCAGTCTTTCTGATCGGTTGCGCCATCTTTGCGATCACGGTTGAAGTAGTAGTTGCGCAGCAGCAGTTTAGCGCTGGCATCTTCAACAAAACCTTTGGCTTCAGCCTGGTCACTTACGAAAGGTGCGGCCGAGGCCATTTGAGTACTGGCTGCTGCTGCAACTGCCAGTGCGATCATGCTCCACTTCATCACGCGCATCGTGATTTGCTCCTTTGGTTTTAGAAGAGTACTGCCGTCCCACCTGTTTTATTATCTGGGCGGCTCTTTCTTTTTGTGTCGGCGCAAACTTATATCACGCCGACCCTATTGGCGATACTTGCCCATTCAACCTTTCAGCTTCTTTACGACCATGTCGCCAATGGCTCGATCCATGTCGCATTTCAGCTGTTCCGACGCAACCGTATTCACAACTTTAATGTTGTTTTTTCTTTTCCGGCATCGGTGTAAAGAGTCCGTCATTACCGCGTTTGAAGCTCCTGAGGGCAGCCTTGCCACTTTAATTTGTATGTCGGCAGGTTCCCATTTCCGGCGGGTCCTTTGGACAGTGCGGGGATGAATGCAACAAGCATGCTCAAACCCGGATTTCGTTTACATTTTTTTCACATTTTACCGATTGACTCGGTGAAACCTCATGAAACCGGGCTCCAAAGGCCTTGTTTTAAATAGGGTTGACTCGTGTGCGGCTCTCGTGTTTGACGCCGGCAAACGTGGCAAGACAATCAAAAACGTTACCGGTTCACCCTACCCAGTGAGTAAATCACGGATACTTTGTGCACTGAGCGTAGACGCACTGTGCAGTTTTGGTGCAAAAAATTTTCAAGCTGTACGAAAATCTTACAGCCTCGATGCCTTTCCCGAGCCCTGGCACGGTCCTGTCAGGACCCTGTCGTGCCGCCTGCGCCGTGTTGGTGCGTCAGCTTGCACAGGTTGATGCGGTGTGTTGAAAAAAACATTCGAAGACCGGGCATCAGGACGGTACGCAGTGATCGATCCGGCGTTCGCAGGTATGCTGCGCGTCTGAGTCCGATGCAGGCCTGCGGGCCGCCAAACCGGGCAGAACCGATAACGAGCGAGGAGTACACGCGGTGTTCGCTTTAGATCCACGACTGCAACAAGACACATTGCCCATCGGTGATTTCCCGTTGTGCCGATTGCTCTTGTCCAACGATTCGAACTACCCGTGGTTCATCCTCGTACCGCGGCGGGAAGATATCAGCGAATTGTTTCAATTGGATGACGCTGATCAACAGCAGCTGTGGAAAGAAACCACGGCGTTGGCCGAAACCCTCAAGGATTCGTTTGATGCCGACAAGATGAACGTTGCAACCTTGGGTAACGTTGTCAGTCAATTGCACATGCATGTCATCGTGCGTAAGCGTGATGACGCCGCCTGGCCTGCGCCGGTCTGGGGCAAGCACTCGGCCCAGCCTTATAATGCAGGGCAGGTCGCGGCCATTCGTGAACGGTTGCGAGTGGCCTTGACCGATGATTTCAAGTTTCTGGAGGGTTGAACCATGAACCTTGAAGACCGCGTAACCGATCTGGAAAGCCGCCTGGCGTTTCAGGATGACACCATCCAGGCATTGAACGATGTGCTTGTGGAGCAGCAGCGGATCGTCGAGCGGCTGCAGCTGCAGATGGCGGCGTTGCTCAAGCGCCAGGAAGAAATGGTCGGGCAGTTCGAGTCGTTCGAAGAAGAGGCGCCGCCGCCTCACTACTGACTGGGCCCGACTCTCGTTTGACGGGCAATAAAAAACCGCGAGCAGCCAGGCTGCATCGCGGTTTTTTTACGCTGGGATCAGCGGCGCGGCAGCGCGGCGATCACATCTTCGGCCTGCAGGCCCTTGTCGCGGTTCATTACGGAGAACTCCACGCGCTGGCCTTCCACCAGGACGCGATGGCCTTCGCCACGAATGGCCCGGAAATGCACGAAAATGTCATCGCCGGAGTCGCGGGAGATGAAGCCGAACCCCTTGGACGTATTGAACCACTTCACCGTGCCGGTATCGCGGTTGGACATGTCGTAGTTCTGCGCAGCGGCGGCCGGCGACGACTTCTTGTAGAAGCTGACGGCCAGGTGCAGTGCCACGGCGAGCAGTGCTGCGCCCAGGCTGAACAGAATGGCCGGTTGACCACCGATTTCCGGCATGGGCGCCAGCAGGGCCAGGGTTTGCAGGGCGACGGCCAGCACCAGCAGGGCGCTGACCAGGTTTTGCAGTTGGTGACGTGGACCTTTGTTCCAGTAAGGAATGACGGGTGCAAGGGTCAGGTTGAGCAGGCCGAAAAAGGCCAGGTACAGTGCATCGGGGTGTTGCAGGTAAGGTGTGGCTTCGGAACCCAGGCTAGGGATGAAGGACAGCAGCAGGGCAGCTGCGCCCATTAGCAAGTGGACGATTTTCAACATTTTGATTGGCTCACGGTTAAGACAGATCACAAGGAAGAGCTGGTCGGGGGCGGTTCGCTTCGAAACAATGAGAGGCGTTGGACACGTACCCGAATCAGCCTATGCGCCACACCCGGGAAAATAAGCGTAGCGACACACTGCCTATTTAACAGCAAAGCCCCGGCCTTCTCAAACTCGTTACGGGCACGTACCGCGCTGTTCGTCGGCCAGAAAAGTCCCGCCGGTGCTTACTCGGTGTACGCGCGCCTTTCTTCTATTAAAGAAGAGGGAGGCGTGCCGGGTGCCGAAGACATGATCCGGCAAGTGATGACGTGGCGTGGGCCACATTCCCAGCGTGCGGCGTGTAGGACGACGTAATTCGTCGCCTGCCTGCTGTTGGCTTGTCCTACGCCCATGGTCATAAAGTCGTCTGGAACTGGCGATGCCGTTGAGCTTCCATAGAGCCACAGATGGAGTGTTCCAACTGAGAGGCTCGTATGGCAAAGGAGTGTCAACGGTATGATTCAAGGAAAAGAACCGGAGGAGGGTGTGCGTGGACGCTTTCAGTCCATCCGCGTCGATCCGTTCGTCAGGGGGTTCGACATGCAGCTGGTGCGTCCCCTGGCCCGATCCATTCGTCTGAACGGGTTCGCCACCTGTCTGCGGCTGGAACAGGTCTATTGGGATATCCTCGGCGACATGGCCCAGCTCAACCGCTGTTCCATCAGTACGTTGTTGTCCCATGTCGACAGGGAGGTGCACCTGCGCCATGGCGGGGTGCGCAATTTCAGCGCGCTGGTGCGTGTGGTCTGCGTGGTGCACAGCTTGAAGGACGCCGGGATGGAGCATGGTGGGGCGTAGGAGCTGCCGAAGGCTGCGATCTTTTGATCTTGATCTTGATTTTTCGCTTGCGACTCAAGTGTCTGGGGCAAGATCGCAGCCTCGTTGCACTCGTCAGCTCCTACACGCGGTCTTACGGCTGCACAGGCCGCATTTAATGGATATAATCCCGCTCTTTGCCGCAAAGCCCAGCCTTTGCGCGAGTAACCTGATCGCCGAGACAACCCCATGCCGATGTACGACTATCAATGTGCTTCCTGTGGTCATCAGATGGAAGCCATTCAAAAGATCAGCGCGGCACCGCTGGTCGACTGCCCTGCCTGCCAGGCGCCAGAACTGAAAAAGATGCTGTCCATGCCTGGTTTCCGCCTCGGCGGCACAGGCTGGTATGAAACCGACTTCAAGACCGGCGCCAAGAAGAATTTGGCCGGTGGCGACAAAGCTGATTGAGTTGAACACGCGCGAGTGCTTGCACGGGCAGGTCCTCCAACCGAATTTCGAATTACGAGAAGTGAAACCACTATCATGATGCGCAGCCATTATTGCGGCCAACTGAACGAAAGCCTGGAAGGTCAGGAAGTTACTCTTTGCGGATGGGTCCATCGTCGCCGTGACCATGGCGGGGTGATTTTCCTCGATATCCGTGATCGTGAAGGCCTGGCCCAGGTGGTGTTCGATCCGGACCGCGCTGAAACCTTCGCCGCCGCCGACCGCGTGCGCAGCGAATACGTGGTCAAGGTCACCGGCAAGGTGCGTCTGCGCCCGGCTGGCGCCGGCAACGCCAACATGGCGTCTGGCATGATCGAAGTGCTGGGCTACGAACTGGAAGTGCTCAACGAATCGGAAACCCCGCCGTTCCCGCTCAACGAATACTCCGACGTGGGCGAAGAAACCCGCCTGCGCTACCGCTTCATCGACCTGCGTCGCCCGGAAATGGCCGAGAAGCTGCGCCTGCGTTCGCGCATGACCACCAGCATCCGTCGTTACCTGGACGAGAACGGCTTCCTCGACGTCGAGACGCCGATCCTGACCCGCGCCACGCCGGAAGGCGCCCGCGACTACCTGGTACCGAGCCGTACCCACCCCGGCAGCTTCTTCGCCTTGCCGCAATCGCCACAGCTGTTCAAGCAACTGCTGATGGTTGCCGGGTTCGACCGCTATTACCAGATCGCCAAGTGCTTCCGCGACGAAGACCTGCGTGCCGACCGTCAGCCTGAGTTCACTCAGATCGACATCGAGACCAGCTTCCTCGACGAAAAAGACATCATGGGCCTGACCGAAGGCATGATCCGCAACCTGTTCAAGGAAGTGCTGGGTCTGGAATTCGGCGAGTTCCCGCACATGACCTTCGAAGAGGCCATGCGCCGCTACGGTTCCGACAAGCCGGACCTGCGTAACCCGCTGGAGCTGGTGGACGTGGCTGACCAGCTCAAGGAAGTGGATTTCAAGGTGTTCAGCGGCCCGGCCAACGACCCGAAATGCCGTATCGCAGCTCTGCGCGTTCCTGGCGGGGCCAGCATGCCGCGCAAGCAGATCGACGACTACACCAAGTTCGTCGGCATCTACGGTGCCAAGGGGCTGGCCTACATCAAGGTCAACGAGCGCGCCGCGGGTGTTGATGGCCTGCAATCGCCGATCGTGAAAAACATCCCTGAAGCCAACCTCAATGTGATCCTCGATCGCGTGGGCGCGGTTGACGGCGACATCGTGTTCTTCGGCGCCGACAAGGCCAAGATCGTCAGCGAAGCCCTGGGCGCGCTGCGCATCAAGCTGGGTCACGACCTGAAGCTGCTGACTTGCGAGTGGGCGCCAATGTGGGTCGTTGACTTCCCGATGTTCGAAGAAAACGACGACGGCAGCTTCTCGGCGCTGCACCACCCGTTCACCGCGCCGAAGTGCTCGCCGCAAGAGTTGGAGGCCAACCCGGCCACCGCTCTGTCGCGCGCTTACGACATGGTCCTGAACGGCACCGAGCTGGGTGGCGGTTCGATCCGTATCCATCGCAAGGAAATGCAACAGGCCGTGTTCCGCCTGCTGGGCATCAACGAAGCCGAGCAGGAAGAGAAGTTCGGCTTCCTGCTCGACGCCCTGAAATACGGTGCACCGCCCCACGGTGGCCTGGCCTTCGGCCTGGACCGCCTGGTGATGCTGATGACCGGCGCCCAGTCGATCCGTGAAGTGATCGCGTTCCCGAAAACCCAGAGCGCGGCCGATGTCATGACCCAGGCGCCGGGTGTGGTGGACGCCAAGGCATTGCGCGAGTTGCACATTCGTCTGCGTGAACAGCCAAAGGCTGAGTAAGGCTGGCACCTGAGAGGGCGCATCTTCGGATGCGCCTTTTCATTGGGGTCGATATTTCTGATTGCCGGCCACTGCGTGCGCGCAGGGCGGGCAATGTTCCAAAGAGAAACGGAGCGAGTTATGGCAGGTCATTCCAAGTGGGCGAACATCAAGCACCGCAAAGAACGTCAGGATGCCAAGAGAGGCAAGATCTTCACCAAGTGGATCCGTGAGCTGACGGTCGCGGCCCGCCAGGGTGGCGGCGACCCGGGTTCCAACCCGCGCTTGCGCCTGGCCCTGGACAAGGCGCTGGGTGCCAACATGAGCCGTGACATCATCGACCGGGCCATCGCCCGTGGCGCCGGTGCGACCGAGGCCGACAACGTTGAAGAGCTGACCTACGAAGGTTATGGCCCGGGCGGTGTGGCGGTGATGGTCGAATGCATGACCGACAACCGCAACCGTACTGCCGCCGCCGTGCGTCACGCGTTCAGCAAATGCGGTGGCAACCTGGGCACCGACGGCTCGGTGGCCTATCTGTTCGAGCGCAAGGGGCAGATCAGCTTCGCGCCGGGCCTCGATGAAGATGCCCTGACGGAAGCGGCCTTGGAGGCCGACGCCGATGACGTGGTCAGCCACGAAGACGGCTCGTTCGACGTGTTCACTTCGTTCGCCAGCTTCTATGCCGTGCGCAACGCCCTGGAGGCGGCCGGCTTCAAGCCTGCCGACGCAGAGATCGTCATGCAGCCGACCACCAGTGCCGAACTGGACCTGGAAGGCGCC
This sequence comes from Pseudomonas sp. KB_12, assembly GCF_052114545.1. NCBI lineage: Bacteria > Pseudomonadati > Pseudomonadota > Gammaproteobacteria > Pseudomonadales > Pseudomonadaceae > Pseudomonas > Pseudomonas sp. KB_12. Next base: position 63,493 of record NZ_JBFREY010000004.1, read on the forward strand.
GAGAAGGTGCTCAAGCTGATCGACATGCTTGAAGACCTGGACGATGTGCAGAACGTCTACTCTAACGCGGATATCCCGGAGTCGGTGGCTGAACAGCTCGGCTGACAGGCGTAAATGCCGCTCACTTAAAGTTTGCTTGAAATCATCGTGGCGAGGGAGCTTGCTCCCGCTTGAGTGCGAAGCACTCACAAAGAAGGGTCTGCTGCGCAGCCCAGCGGGAGCAAGCTCCCTCGCCACGGATTCACTGCAAGTCTTTGATGAGCTGTATCCTCTTGCAATCGCACTACCTTTCGCAGGCGCTATGACTTTAATCCTTGGTATCGACCCTGGTTCGCGCATCACCGGCTACGGTGTGGTTCGCGACACCGGGCGCGGCTGCGTGTACGTCGCGTCCGGTTGCATCCGCACCGGGGCGGGTGAACTGCACGAGCGCTTGCAGATTGTTTATCGCGGCGTTCGCGAAGTTATCCAGACCTACGGCCCGGTCACCATGGGCATCGAAAAGGTTTTCATGGCGCGCAACGCCGACTCGGCCTTGAAGCTGGGACAGGCCCGGGGCGCGGCAATCGTTGCCGGCGCCGAGGAAAACCTGGAAATCGCCGAGTACAGCGCGACCCAGGTCAAGCAGGCAGTCGTCGGAACCGGGGCGGCGAACAAGGAGCAGGTGCAAATGATGGTGATGCACCTGTTGAAACTGGTCAGCAAGCCGCAGATCGATGCCTCCGACGCCCTGGCCATTGCCATTTGCCATGCCCATACCCGTTCCAGCCTGTTGCCTCACGGCCTGGGAACCGCACGCAGTCGTGGCGGGCGCCTGCGTCTCTGATAGCATCAGCGCAATCTTTCGTGAGCCCGAGCATCTTGCGCCTGTGTCGTCGGCCTTCATGCCCGGGCTGTTACTCGCCAGCCAGCAGGCTGGCCAACACCCAAGGATCTGAAACGTGATTGGACGCTTGCGCGGCACCCTGGCTGAAAAACAGCCGCCGCACCTGATTCTGGATGTAAACGGCCTGGGCTATGAGCTGGAAGTGCCCATGACCACGCTGTATCGCTTGCCGTCGGTCGGCGAGCCGCTGACCCTGCACACCCATTTGGTCGTGCGCGAGGATGCGCAGTTACTCTATGGCTTTGTCGGCAAGCGCGAGCGGGACTTCTTTCGCGAACTGATCCGTCTCAATGGCGTCGGCCCGAAACTGGCCCTGGCCTTGATGTCGAGCCTGGAAGTCGATGAATTGGTGCGTTGTGTGCAGTCCCAGGACACCTCGGCCCTGACCAAGGTGCCGGGTGTGGGCAAGAAAACCGCCGAGCGCCTGCTGGTCGAACTCAAGGACCGTTTCAAGGCCTGGGAGGCGGTGCCGGCGATGTTTGCCCTGGTGCCGAACCAGCCGGACGCGCCTGCGCCTGCGGTCAGCGCCGAAAACGATGCAGTCACCGCGCTGATCTCCCTGGGCTACAAGCCGCAGGAAGCCAGCAAGGCGATTTCCGCTATCAAGGAAAAAGGCCTGAGCACTGAAGACATGATTCGTCGTGCCCTGAAGGGAATGATTTAAGTGATTGAAGCTGACCGCCTGATCGCCGCCACGGGCGCGCCCCGTGACCGCGAGGAAATCCAGGACCGCGCGATTCGTCCTGTCAGCCTGGCCGACTACATCGGTCAACCGACCGTGCGCGAGCAGATGGAATTGTTCATCCAGGCCGCCCGTGGGCGCAGCGAGTCGCTGGACCACACCTTGATCTTCGGCCCGCCGGGCCTGGGCAAGACCACCCTGGCCAACATCATTGCCCAGGAAATGGGCGTCTCGATCAAGAGCACGTCCGGGCCGGTCCTGGAGCGGCCTGGCGACCTGGCGGCGCTGCTGACCAACCTTGAGCCCCATGATGTGCTGTTCATCGACGAAATCCATCGGCTGTCGCCGATCGTCGAGGAAGTGCTGTACCCGGCCATGGAAGATTTCCAGCTCGACATCATGATCGGCGAAGGGCCGGCGGCACGCTCCATCAAGTTGGACCTGCCGCCCTTCACCCTGGTGGGCGCCACCACCCGCGCTGGCATGCTGACCAACCCGTTGCGGGACCGCTTCGGTATCGTCCAGCGCCTGGAGTTCTACAACAACGCCGACCTGGCGACGATTGTCAGCCGCTCGGCGGGCATCCTCGGGTTGCCGCTGGACCCGGACGGTGCGTATGAGATCGCCCGGCGTGCCCGGGGCACGCCGCGGATCGCCAACCGCCTGCTGCGCCGGGTCCGGGATTTTGCCGAAGTCCGGGCCAAGGGCCACATCACCAAGCCGATTGCCGACCTGGCGTTGAACCTGCTGGACATCGACGAGCGTGGTTTCGACCACCAGGACCGGCGCCTGCTGCTGACCATGATCGAGAAGTTCGACGGTGGCCCGGTGGGCGTGGACAGCCTGGCCGCGGCCATCAGTGAAGAGCGCCACACCATTGAAGATGTGCTGGAACCGTACCTGATCCAGCAGGGCTACATCATGCGTACCCCTCGCGGGCGCGTGGTGACCCGTCATGCTTATCTGCATTTTGGCTTAAACATCCCGACACGAATGGGTGAGATGCCGGTGGTAGACGAATTCCTCGATGCCGTGGACGATTGAACGAGCTCTGTACGCCGACTTTTTTCCAGTTCGTGCTGTCCCAGACGACGCCTGGAGCGTCAATGCGTTCGAGAATGAAAAAACAGTTGCCTGGCCGATTGGCAACCTGAGGAGTAAGCACTAGAGTATGCGCGCGCAAAACGGGCTGGAGTCGTTCGCACATCGCTGTCGCGTTTATTACGAGGACACCGATGCTGGCGGCATCGTCTACTACGTCAATTACCTCAAGTTTATGGAACGGGCTCGAACCGAACGGCTGCGGGAACTGGGTTTTGCCCAATCCGCGCTGGCAGGGGAGGACCTGTTATTCGTCGTGCATTCCAGCGAAGCGCGCTACCACGCGCCGGCGCGACTGGACGACGAACTGGTGGTAAGTGCCGATGTCATCGAATTGAACCGTGTCAGCCTGCGTTTCAAGCAGCAGGTCAGGCGGGCTACGGATAACGTGCTGCTCTGTGAAGGGCAGTTTTTGGTGGCCTGTGTGCGCACCCATAGTTTGAAACCCCGGGCCATTCCCGAAGCTCTACGTGCGGCCTTTGCCGGCGTGAGCGGCGCGGGTACACACTCAGAGCAGGAGATAAAGCGTGGAAGCTAACGTCGTCGACCATACCTCCATGTGGAGCTTGGTCAGCAATGCCAGCGTCGTGGTGCAGTTGGTAATGCTGATCCTGGTAGCCGCATCGGTGACCTCATGGATCATGATTTTTCAGCGCAGCAACATGCTGCGCGCCGGTCGCCGTGCCCTGGAGAGCTTCGAAGAGCGCTTCTGGTCCGGCATCGACCTGTCCAAGCTCTACCGTCAGGCCGGGAGCAACCCGGACCCGGATTCGGGCGTGGAGCAGATCTTCCGTGCCGGCTTCAAGGAATTCTCCCGTCTGCGCCAGCAGCCAGGGGTTGACCCGGAAGCGGTGATGGAGGGCGTGGCCCGTGCCATGCGCGTGGCCATCTCCCGCGAGGAAGAAAAACTCGAACAGGGCCTGTCGTTCCTCGCCACCGTCGGTTCGGTCAGCCCGTACATCGGTCTGTTCGGCACCGTGTGGGGGATCATGAACTCCTTCCGTGGCCTGGCCTCTGCCCAACAAGCGACCCTGGCCACCGTGGCCCCGGGTATTGCCGAGGCGCTGGTCGCCACCGCCATCGGCCTGTTCGCGGCCATTCCAGCCGTGATCGCCTACAACCGCTTCGCTGCCCGTAGCGAAGCGCTGACCAGCCGTTACTACACCTTCGCCGATGAATTCCAGGCGATCCTGCACCGCAAAGTGCACACCAGCGAAGAATAAGCAGGTATTTCCCCATGGCTTTAATCGCTCGAGCCCGAAACAAGCGCAAGCCGGTTGCCGAGATGAACGTGGTGCCCTACATCGACGTGATGTTGGTGCTGCTGGTCATCTTCATGGTGACCGCGCCGATGCTCAATCAGGGCGTGAAGGTCGATCTGCCCAAGGTTTCCAGCGAAGCCTTGCCGCAGGACAACAACACCCAGGTACTGACCATTTCGATCAAGGCTGACAAGACCTACTACTGGAACCTTGGCAGCGAAGTCGACACCGAGAAGCAGCAGGACCGGGCCATGACCTTGCCGCAGATGACCGATGCGGTGACCAAGATCATTCGTGTCGGCAACGATGCAGGCAAGCGCACGCAGGTCTTCATTCGCGGTGACAAGACCGTCGACTACGGTGCCGTGATGGGCGCCATGGGCGGCCTGCAGAAAGCCGGGGTCGGTAATGTTGGCTTGATCACCGAGGCCCCCTGATGCAGCAACAGCGAGAGCCGTCCGCCTCGGAAAGCTACTTCTGGCCTAGTGTCCTGGCAATCGGTCTGCACGTACTGGTGTTCGGCATGCTGTTCGTCAGTTTTGCCATGACCCCTGAGCTGCCGCCGGCCAAGCCGATCGTGCAGGCGACGTTGTACCAGCTCAAGTCGAAAAGCCAGGCGACCACCCAGACCAACCAGAAGCTTGCCGGTGAGGCGAAGAAATCCGCCGCGCGCCAGACTGAAGTCGAGCAGATGGAGCAGAAGAAGGTCGAGCAGGAAGCGATAAAGGCTGCGGAACAAAAGAAAGAGGACGCGGCTCAAAAGGCCGAGGAAGCCAAGAAGGCCGATGAGGCGAAGAAAGCGGACGAGGCGAAAAAGGCTGACGAAGCCAAGAAAGCCGACGAAGCGAAGAAAACCGCCGAGGCCAAAAAGGCAGAAGAGAAACAATTGGCTGATATAGCCAAGAAGAAAGCCGAAGAAGAAGCCAAGAAAGCTGCTGAAGAAGAGGCCAAGAAAGCGGCCGCTGAAGAAGCGAAGAAGAAGATCGTCGAGGACGCGAAGAAGAAAGCCGCCGAAGACGCCAAGAAAAAAGCTGAAGCTGACGAGGCGAAAAAGAAAGTCGCCGAGGACGCGAAGAAGAAAGCCGCCGCCGACGCCGCCAAGAAAAAGGCCCAGGACGCAGCGCGTAAATCCGCCGAAGACAAAAAGGCCCAGGCCTTGGCAGATCTGCTTTCCGACACGCCGGAGCGCCAGCAGGCATTGGCTGATGAGCAGGGCGATGAAGTCGCCGGCAGCTACGATGACTTGATTCGCGCACGAGCGGCAGAAGGCTGGGCTCGTCCCCCTTCGGCGCGCAAAGGCATGACGGTAGTATTGCAAATCGGCATGTTGCCCGACGGTACGGTTACCTCGGTCAGCGTCGCCAAGTCCAGTGGTGACGGTCCGTTCGACGCTTCGGCGGTCGCAGCGGTCAAGAACATTGGGCGATTGACGGAAATGCAAGGAATGAAACCGAGCGACTTTGCTCCCTATCGTTCATTCAAGATGACATTCACACCTGAGGATCTAGCCTTGTGAGAAACCTTCTTCGATCAATGCTGGTCGTTATCTGCTGCCTGGCAGGGATAGCGGTAGCAGAGGAAAAGAACATCCTGGTCACCAGCGGCAGCGACCGGGCGACCCCGATCGCCGTCGTACCGTTCGGCTGGCAGGGCGGTAGCGTCCTGCCGGACGACATGGCGGAAATCATCGGCAACGACCTGCGCAACTCGGGTTACTACGCGCCGATTCCGAAGCAGAACATGATCAGCCTGCCGACCCAGGTCAGCGAAGTCATCTACCGTGACTGGAAGGCCCTGGGCGCCCAGTACATCATGGTCGGCAGCATCGTTCCGGCTGGCGGTCGCCTGCAGGTGCAGTACGCCCTGTTCAACGTCGCCACCGAACAGCAAGTGCTGACCGGCAGCGTGTCGGGCAGTGTCGATCAGCTGCGCGACATGTCGCACTACATCGCCGACCAGTCGTTCGAGAAACTCACCGGCATCAAGGGCGCGTTCTCCACGCGCATGCTCTACGTGACGGCCGAGCGTTTCTCCGAGAACAACACCCGCTACACCCTGCAGCGCTCCGACTATGACGGCGCGCGTGCGGTGACCTTGCTGCAATCGCGCGAGCCGATCCTGTCGCCGCGCTTCGCCCCCGATGGCAAGCGCATCGCCTATGTCTCGTTCGAGCAGAAGCGTCCGCGCATTTTCGTGCAGCACATCGACACTGGTCGTCGTGAGCAGATCACCAACTTCGAAGGCCTGAATGGCGCGCCAGCCTGGTCGCCGGACGGTTCGCGCCTGGCGTTCGTACTGTCCAAGGACGGTAACCCGGACATTTATGTGATGAACCTGGCTTCGCGTTCGATCTCCCGCGTCACCAATGGCCCGGGTATCAACACCGAACCGTTCTGGGGCAAGGATGGCTCGACCATCTACTTCACCTCCGACCGTGGCGGCAAACCACAGATCTACAAGACCAGTGCTGGTGGTGGCGGTGCCGAACGCGTGACGTTCGTCGGTAACTACAACGCCAACCCTAAACTGTCGGCAGATGAAAAGACCCTGGTGATGATCCATCGCCAGGATGGTTTCACTAATTTCAAGGTGGCGGCCCAGGATTTGCAGCGCGGTAGCGTAAAAATCCTCACTGATAGCACTCTGGACGAGTCACCCACTGTTGCGCCCAACGGCACCATGGTAATCTACGCCACCCGCCAGCAGGGCCGGGGAGTCTTGATGCTCGTGTCCATTAATGGACGCGTGAGGCTCCCGCTTCCTACCGCTCAAGGCGAAGTCAGAGAACCGTCCTGGTCCCCTTACCTGAACTGACGCGGCGCTATACGTTTTACTTAACACACTGGGGTTCATTAGGAGTTTCACGATGGAAATGCTGAAGTTTGGTAAATTTGCTGCGCTGGCTCTGGCCATGGCTGTAGCTGTAGGTTGCTCGTCCAAAGGCGGCGACAATGCCGGTGAAGGCGCTGTTGATCCAAACGCTGGTTACGGCGCTAACACCGGTGCAGTTGACGGCTCCCTGAGCGAAGAAGCTGCTCTGCGCGCAATCACCACCTTCTACTTCGAATACGACAGCTCGGACCTGAAGCCAGAAGCCATGCGCGCTCTGGACGTTCACGCCAAAGACCTGAAGTCGAACGGCGCTCGCGTTGTTCTGGAAGGCAACACCGACGAACGTGGTACTCGTGAGTACAACATGGCACTGGGCGAGCGTCGTGCGAAAGCCGTTCAACGCTACCTGGTACTGCAAGGTGTTTCCCCAGCTCAGCTGGAACTGGTTTCCTACGGCGAAGAGCGTCCAGTTGCTACCGGCAACGACGAGCAGTCCTGGGCTCAAAACCGTCGCGTCGAACTGCGTAAGTAATTCGTCATGCGAACGTGCCGTCGTGCTGTAACTGTTCTGGCTCTCAGCCTCGCGCCGCTTGCGGCGTGGGCTGCGGTTCCTGTGGTCGATAACGATGCCGGCTATAACAATAGCGGGAGCAGCTATCCGCCTGCAGGTTACGGTACGAACGGCGCCTATGCCGGGGGAGGGGTTTCGGCCCCTGTCTCGGCACAGGGCGAGCTGTTCAACCAGCTCCAGCAAATGCAGGATCAGCTTTCGCGCCAGCAAGGCGTGATCGAAGTTCTGCAGAATGATATTTCGCGCATGAAGCAGGAAAACCTGGAGCGATACCAGGATCTTGATCGGCGCATAGGAACCGGCGTTGCACCTGCACCTGCCGCGACTCCTGAGAATTCTCCTGCCGGTGGCGACTTGAACGCCCCCGGTGCAGCCGCAGGCGCGGGGGCAGCTGCTCCCGCAGCACCTGCCGCCGGTGGCGAGCCGGCTGATCCGGCGAAGGAAAAGCTCTATTACGATGCTGCCTTCGACCTGATCAAGGCCAAGGATTTCGACAAGGCCAGCCAGGCCTTTGCCGCTTTCCTGCGCAAATACCCAAACAGCCAGTACGCGGGCAATGCCCAATACTGGTTGGGCGAAGTGAACCTGGCCAAGGGCGACCTGCAAGGTGCCGGCCAGGCATTCGCCAAGGTTTCGCAACTGTATCCCAAGCACGCCAAGGTGCCGGATTCGCTGTACAAGCTGGCTGATGTAGAGCGCCGCCTCGGTCACACCGACAAGGTAAAAGGCATTCTGCAGCAGGTGGTGGCCCAATATCCGGGTACATCCGCCGCCCAGTTGGCCCAGCGTGATCTGCAACGCATGTAAGCTGGCTTGACCTGTTTTGAAGAAACCCGCGCCTGTCGCGGGTTTTTTCGTTAGAATTCACGCCCTTTTTATGAAACACGCTTTTTGGGATCTGCGCGTTGGCGGGGTTCCTTGAAGTGCCTGACGGAGGCGGACAGCCTGTTTAGCTGTTACGCCCGTGGCGACTATGCAAGACACATTGAGAATCACCGAAGTTTTTTACTCGTTGCAGGGTGAAACACGGACGGCTGGGCTGCCCACAGTATTTGTGCGCCTCACCGGTTGCCCGTTGCGTTGCCAATACTGCGACAGTGCCTATGCGTTCAGCGGCGGCACCTTGCGAACCCTCGACGATATCCTTGAGCAAGTGGCCAGTTATCGTCCGCGTTATGTCTGCGTCACGGGCGGCGAGCCATTGGCGCAACCCAACGCCATCCCCTTGCTCAAGCAGTTGTGTGATGCCGGTTACGAGGTTTCCCTGGAAACCAGCGGCGCCTTGGATATCTCGGCTGTCGACCCGCGCGTCAGTCGCGTCGTGGACCTGAAAACTCCAGGCTCCAAGGAAGCGCATCGCAACCGTTACGAGAATATCGAGTTGCTGACCCCCAACGATCAGGTCAAATTCGTGATCTGTTCACGGGAAGATTACGACTGGGCCGTGTCCAAGCTGATCCAGTACGGACTCGACCAGCGGGCCGGCGAAGTATTGTTGTCGCCGAGCCATCACGATTTGAGCGCCCGGGACCTGGCGGACTGGGTGGTGGCGGATAACCTGCCGGTGCGCCTGCAACTGCAGCTGCATAAATATCTTTGGAACGACGAGCCGGGGCGCTGATATGACTGAACATTCGAACATTGCAGAAAAACGTGCGGTCATCCTGTTGTCCGGCGGCCTGGATTCGGCCACCGTCGTGGCCATGGCCCATGCCGAGGGGTACCGCTGCTACACCATGAGTTTCGATTATGGTCAGCGCCACCGCGCAGAACTGCACGCTGCCGAGCGAGTGGCCCGGGACCTGGGCGTGGTGGAACACAAAGTGATCGGCCTGAACCTTAACGGCATTGGTGGCTCGGCCTTGACCGACAGCTCCATCGACGTGCCGCAGGCGCCTAGCGAAGGCATCCCGGTGACGTATGTGCCGGCGCGTAACACCGTATTCCTGTCCTTGGCATTGGGCTGGGCCGAAGTGCTGGGCGCCCGTGATATTTTCATCGGCGTCAATGCCGTGGATTACTCCGGTTACCCGGATTGCCGCCCGGAGTTCGTCGAAGCCTTCGAGCGCATGGCGAACCTGGCGACCAAGGCCGGCGTAGAAGGGCAGGGTTTCCGCATCCAGGCGCCGTTGCAGAATCTCAGCAAGGCCGACATCGTCAAGGCCGGTGTGAAGCTTGGCGTGGACTACGGGCTCACTGTTTCCTGCTATCAGGCCGACGATCAGGGCCGTGCTTGCGGCAAGTGCGACAGCTGCCGCCTGCGCGCAGAAGGCTTTGCGGCGGCGGGTGTGAGCGATCCAACCCGTTATTTTTGATTTATTTCAAATTAGGTGTTGAATAGTCCTTAGAAATCAGTATTATACGCGCCACCACACAGCGGGTCGTTAGCTCAGTTGGTAGAGCAGTTGGCTTTTAACCAATTGGTCGTAGGTTCGAATCCCACACGACCCACCATTTTTTGCAGTTTTAAAAGTCTGGAAGGCCCACGAAAGTGAGGATTTCCGGATTTTTTTTTGCCTGGAATTAAGTGTCCCCCCGCCCAAGGGCAGGGAGTCAGTAGTGCTGTCGTGGAGCAGTCGCCATGCTCACGACTGCCAGGGCCTTCAGCCCTTTTTCTCGCCCGACACGGAGCGATGAACGCCAGGAACCAGCGCTTCCCACGCGAGCCAACGTCCTGCCTGGATCTGCCATGAGGGCACCCGACAGGACCATTCGTTCTGTGGTTTCCTGGCGAATACCGGTAGCCGAGGTTTGCGCACAACCTTGCTATTGAGCGTGCTCACACAGAACTTCGAGTAGTTTTTCAGTTCTTTGAGTTCAAGTGACAGCATGTCTTTTGGGCACAGTAACAGTACGTCCCCAAAGGAATACAACTGGAACGCCTCGACTTCTATTTTTTGCGCGGCAACCTGACGTGTTTTCCACAGGGTGGCGCTCAGGTCCTGCAGCTTTATATCCTCTGGCAAGGTGTATCGCTCCGCCGTTTGTTGGCGAACCGATAAGCCGCCTGCTGCGATGTAGGTGATCTGGCTCAAACTGCCCGGCGAGAGCAATGTGAAGGCGCAGAAGGCCAGGATCATTGCGACCAGGCCATTGAAGGTCCGCCTGTAGATGTCCCCCTTGAAACAATAAAATATGACGACCGGTAGCAGGGTGAAGATGAGTGTCAGCCAGGACAGGCCCGCCACGTAGGGGACGGTGTCAGGCGTTTCCCTCTCCATATATGAACGTATCGTCAGCAGGATTGGAAAGGCGGCGAAGATCACGGTGACGAATATGGAGATCGAGAGCAGGGTGACGAGCCAGAACTCTTTGCGAGCCCATACCCACGACTGTAGCCGCTGCCATTTTTCTTTTAGCCAGAGCCACGCTGGCGTCGTCTTGTTCTTGAGTGCCTGCCAATAGGTGAGCCATTCTTGCGACCAGGTCTTCTGGGCGGGGGCTGCCTTGTGCTGCAATTTTTTCCGCTTTATTTGTTGATGGGCTGCCAGGCGCTTCAAGCGGGCTCGCTCCAGCCTGGCTTGGACAAGTGTGCTTTTCCTGATGATTCTTTTGAACGGCGTGAATGCGTACATGAGAAAGCACGCAACGAAGACGATCAGGAGTAACGCCGCCATTGTCGCCCAGTGGTTCAATAAAGTGGGCAAGAAGAAGGTGGCCCAGATGAACGCGCTAAATCCCACAACCGTGGGGAACACCAGATAGAAAACAATCTTCGGTTGGTGGTCCTTCATGTTTGAAAAAAGCGAAACCGAGCAGCCGAACATCCACGTTGTTGCACCCAGGATGAACAAATACGAAAGCATCAGCAGCAGGACCAGCACGACCCAGACCAACAGCGCAGACTTCACATCGATCGACGGCATGAACAGATCGATTCGTCCAATCGTGCGGGTATAGAGATACAGCGTGATGAACCCAAGCCCTGTCGCGAGCAGGCCTAACGTGACGGTGATTTGGGTCCAATAGGAAAGAATGCGTTTGACGGTTCGCTTTAGCACTTCAGCGAAGGTTCTGTCAGGAATGACGGACAAGGCGTAGCTCCCTTACGAGGTAAAAATCCTGGCAGGTATAGTAACGCCAAGTCGCACCCGCTAAATCTTCAACCTATCAAGTCCTCCTACTGGCAATTCAGCGGATGTGCTGTCCGTAATGTTTCGGGTCCAGGCGCAATACCATCACCATCATCAACGCCATGACCGCCGTGAGCGACCACCAGGCCCACTCAAAACTCCCCAATTGGTCGCGGATTATCCCGGCAATCAATGGCGAGAGGCCGGCGATGAGATAGCCGACACCCTGCACGAACGCGGTAAGGCCACCGGCCCGGCGTGGGTTGTCCAGGTGGTCGAGGGATACGATCAGGCTCATGGGGAACAGGCCGCCGATACCCAGCCCCAGCAGGCAGGCCCAGAGCAGGCTGAAGCGTTCCGGACTGAGGATCAGGCCGCAGAAGCCGCCGATGATCAGGGCCAGCAGGACGGTCAGGACCAGGCGTTTATCCCGGCTGCGGTTGGCAATCGCCGGAGTGACCAGGCCGGATAACACTTCCATTGCCGTGAGGAACCCCAGCAGCAGGCCAGCGTGCTGTTCGCTCCAGCCCTTTTCCACGTAGTACGGCGCCAGCCAGGCCAGCACGCAGGTGTAGGAGGCGGTGCCCAGGCCAAAGAAAATCGCCAGGAGCCAGGCCCGGGCGTTGCTGGAAAACGCTTCGTGATGCCGGGACGCTGTTTCGGGCAAGGGCGTGATGTTCGAGCGCTGGGCGTACCAGCAGCCCAGGGCGACCAGCGCCAACAATGCCCAGATCGCCAGGCCGACGCGCCAACTGCCGGTCTGCGTCAGGACAAAGGGTGAAAACGATGCGGCAATCGCCGCCCCGCCCATGATGGAGGTGACGTACAAACCCATGAACAGCGAGACGTTGTCGGCGAAGCGCGACTTGATCAGTGCCGGCATCACAGCCTGGATCAAGGCGATCCCGAGCCCGGCCACGATCGCACTGGCGATCAACCCGGCGGCGCTGTCCAGGTACAAGCGCGAGGCCGTGGCGATGCCAATGATCAACAGCGACAGCACGATGGTGCGGTGTTCACCGATGCGCAGGGCGATGCGCATGCCCAGGAACATCGCCAGGCCCATCGCCATGACGGGCAACATGGTCAGCAGCGAGGCGGTACTGAAACTCAAGGGCACCTCGCCGCGAATGGCCGACAACAACGGCCCGACCGCCGCCATCGAGGGCCGCAGGTTCAGCGCCACCAAGACGATGCTGACCATCAGCCAGATGGCGTGGGTGGTTGAGGTTCGAATGTTTTCCATAACAGGGCCTTGGCTGGATAAAGCCCCATTTAGGCTGGCTGCCGTCGTTGTGGGCAAATTGAAAATCGGAAAGAGGTATTTAAAAATTCGATAGCGCTACAGGCGCTTGTCCGAGAATTAAATGTTCGATGCCCATCCCTGGGGGTGCGAGCTTGCTCGCGATAGCGGTGGGTCAGCTTACATTGATGTGGATGTATTGCCGCCATCGCGAGCAAGCTCGCTCCCACAGAGGGGAAGGTTTAATCCGGTGTCGGGCTCAGCGTCCCCAGCCACGCCACCAACCCAAGGATGGTCACCGCCACAGCGAACTCCAGGACCATGCTGCGCCGCAGGGCATTCACCGCGACCCTGTGCTGGCCGGTCTGTCGAGCCTGCTCCAGCAGTGGGCTCAGGTGAAAGCGGTTCAACGCGGCGAACACCAGCATGGCGGCGAACAAGATGAGCTTGAGCGCCAGCAACTGACCGTAGGTGCTGTCCAGCAACCCTTCAACGCTTGGGCCGGCGATGAACAGATAATTCACCACTCCCGTCACGCTGATGACCACCACGATCACCGCCCCGGCGGTTTCAAACCCGGTCAATGTCCGGGCCAGTACCGCCAACTGCGGTTCGGCCTGGCGAAGCAGCAGGGCAAACGCGGCCAAGGCCCCGACCCAGCCACCCGCCGCCCACAGGTGCAGGAAGTCGGTGATGAAGTGCCAGTTGCGGCGTGTGCCTTCGTCCATGGCGCCGTGGCCTGCCCAGGCCAGCGTCGCCAAGGCCACGGCTCCGCCGAGCATGACCAGGCCCAGGCTGGCGGTCGGCCAACGTTTATTGAGCGTCACGGCGACACCGGCCAGCAGCAGCGCCGCTATCCGCAGTGTCCAACTCGAACCGACGTCGGTCTCCAACACCATCATTTCAATGTGCGGCCACAGTTCGGCCCAGTCTGAAACACCGCTCATGGCCCAGGCCATGCACGCCATGGCGGCGAAGGAGAGCAACCCGCCCAGCACCGCCGAGATCAGCAGCAGCGGTGTGAAAGGCAACTGCGCATCTGACACCCGCTCCTGGCCTCGCAGGCTATAGAGCCCGAACGCGGCCAGGCCGAACAGCAACATCAGATCCAAATACAGGGCAAAACGCAGGGCAATGTTGATCGAGTCGCTCATCAACTCACTTCACCTTGAACGTGACGTTACCGGTAATCGGGTGAGTGTCGGACGACACCGCGCGCCACTGGACCTGATAGGTGCCGGCGGTGAGGGGACCATTCGGGACAATGACCATGGTTTTCGGGTCATCGCTGCCGGAGACCTTGGCTGGCATAGGCATGGGCGAATGCGCCGCCATGCCGGGCATCTCGGTCATCATCAGCTTGGCGCCGGAAAACTTGGTCATCAGGTTTTCGGAAAAATGCAGCTCGATTTTTGCCGGTGCCGCTCCGTCTGCACCTTCGGCAGGGGTAGAGGACAGCAGTTTCGGGTGGGCCTGGGCCAGGCCACTGACCAGCAGGCCGGTGGACAAGGCGACAGCAACAACAGCGGTTTTGATGAATGACATGCAAGGACTCCTACAGCTTGGTTTTTTAGTTTTGAGTGAAACAGGTCAGTGGTTCAGAACCACATGCGCACGCCCAACACCAGGCGGGCTTCGCTGCGGTCTTCGCCTTCTTCACGGGCGTAGTCGGCGGTGTTGCCGTAGACCCGATTCCAGGTGACGCCAATGTAGGGGGCGAATTCGCGGCGTATTTCATAACGCAGCCGCACGCCGAGTTCGGTGTCCGACAGCCCTGAGCCGACGCCGCGTGCGGGGTCGTTCTTGCCATAGAAGTTGACCTCGGCGGTGGGCTGCAGGATCAACCGATTGGTCAGCAAGATGTCGTAGTCGCCTTCCAGCCGCGCCGCGCTCTGGCCACCTTCGCCGATGAACGCGGTGGCTTCGGCTTCGAAGTTGTACAGCGCCATGCCTTGCACGCCGAAGGCGGCCCAGGTTTGCGCATCGCCCGGCTTGAAGTCCTGGCGTACGCCGGCCACCACGTCCCACCAAGGACTGATGGCGTGGCCCCACAGGGCCTGAAGTTCCGCCTCTTCGGTCTTGCCGTTGAGGCGTTCACCTTCGGAGCGCAGCCACAAACGATCAATGTCGCCACCGATCCAGCCGGAGGCATCCCAGCTCAGGGCGCTGCCGTCATCGGCGTCTTGCCACTCCAGTTGGTCGATGAGGAAAAACGAATTGATAGCGCTGTCGTGCATCGCGTGTCCGCCATGATCCTCGTAGACGGCGGCGCGGTCGGCGGCGGTCAGTTCCGGGATCGGCGTGCGGCTGCTGGTCGGCGCTGATTGCATGGGTTCCATGCCCTGCATCGAGTCCATGCCTTGCATCTGGCTATGGTCCATTCCGGGCATCTGGCTGTGATCCATGCCTTGCATGTCGTTGCCCGCCGCCCAGGCCGAGGTGGCGCCGAGGGTCAGGCTGGCAATGAGTGCCATGGGGTATTGAAAAACACTGGTCATGGTCGGCTCCTCATTCCTGCACCCGAACTTCACGGAACATCCCCATCTCCATGTGAAACAGCAGATGACAGTGGTACGCCCAGCGCCCGAGGGCATCGGCGGTGACGCGGTAGCTACGCTTGGCGCCCGGTGGCACGTCGATGGTGTGCTTGCGCACCATGAACTGGCCGTTCTCGTCCTCCAGGTCGCTCCACATGCCGTGCAGGTGGATGGGGTGGGTCATCATGGTGTCGTTGATCAGCACGATGCGCAGTCGCTCGCCGTACTTGAGCAGCAGCGGCGCGGCGTCGGAAAATTTCACGCCGTTGAACGACCAGGCGAATTTCTCCATGTGCCCGGTCAGGTGCAGCTCGATCGTACGGCCCGGCTCGCGGCCGTCGGGGTCGGGGAAGGTGCTGCGCAGGTCTGAGTAGGTCAGCACTTTGCGGCCGTTGTCGCGCAGCCCCATGCCCGGGTCGTCGAGCCTGGGCTTGACGCTCATGGCCTGCATGTCCACCAGGGGGTTGTCGTTCTCGGTGTCGGGATGCGACTGCATGCCGTCCATGCCTTGCATGGCACCGTGATCCATACCGGCCATGTCGCCCATGCCCTGCATCTGGCTGTGATCCATACCTTGCATCGAGCTGTCGTCCATTCCCGCCATGCCCTGCATCGAGCCATGGTCCATGCCACCCATGCCCATGTCGTCCATGGTCACCAATGGCCGCGGGTCCAGGGGCGGTACCGGTGCCGACAACCCGGCCCTGGCCGCGAGAGTGCCGCGGGCATAGCCGGTGCGGTCCATGGACTGGGCGAACAGGGTGTAGGCCTCCTCGGTCGGTTCGACGATGACGTCATAGGTTTCGGCCACGGCGATCCGAAACTCATCGACACTCACCGGTTTGACGTATTGGCCGTCGGACGCCACCACCGTCATCTTCAAGCCGGGAATGCGCACGTCGAAATAGCTCATGGCCGAGCCGTTGATAAAGCGCAGGCGAAGACGTTCGCCAGGCCTGAACAGGCCGGTCCAGTTCATGTCCGGCGCCTGGCCGTTCATGAGGTAGGTGTAGGTGGCGCCACTGACATCGGCCAGGTCAGTGGGATTCATCTTCATCTCGGCCCACATCTTGCGATCGGCCACGGTGCTGGCCCAGCCGTTCTTGCCCACATCGTCAATGAAGTCGCCAACGGTGCGTTTGTTGTAGTTGTAGTAGTCCGACTGTTTCTTGAGCTTGCGAAGGATGTTGCCGGGGTCTTCATCGGTCCAGTCGGTGAGCATCACCACGTAGTCCCGTTCGTACTGGAAGGGCTCCGGTTCTCTGGCGTCGATCACCAGCGGGCCGTAGACCCCGGATTGTTCCTGGAAGCCGGAATGGCTGTGGTACCAGTAGGTGCCGTTTTGCCGGACCTTGAACTGATACACGTACATGCCGTCGGGTTCGATGCCCTTGAAACTCAACCCCGGAACGCCGTCCATGTTGGCTGGCAGCAGGATGCCGTGCCAGTGGATGGAGGTTGTATCCTTCAAGCGATTGCGCACCCGCAGGGTCACGGTGTCGCCTTCACGCCAGCGCAGCAGCGGGCCGGGAATGCCGCCGTTGATGGTTTGGGCGGTACGTGGGTGGCCGGTGAAGTTGACCGGGCTTTCGCCGATGAACAGATCGAACTCGGTGCCGCTCAGGACGTTGGGCTGGCCCGGCCCGGTGACCGCCCAGACAGGCGCGCGCCACAAGCCCAGGCCGCCAAGGATGCCGCCGGCAGTCAGGCCCTTTACGAAGGTTCGCCGGGAAGTTTTTGTTTGCATACGATGGAAGTCCGTCAGTCGATTCGCAGCGAACACGGGGGCAATCCCCCTGTGTCGCTTTGAAAAGAAGATGACATAAGCCGGCCGGGCAGGTGATTACATTTCGGTCAGCTTGCCCTTGCTGGGGCGCGCGTCCGGTTCCAGGGTCGGGTACAGGTCAGAATGATCTTTTGCATCGACGGGATATTCTGTAGCCTTGCCGGCTTCACGCTGTCCCGTGCCTGATTGATACCCACTTTCCCGGCGGTACCCGAGTGGTCCGGAGCCGGGTGTATACTCGACTTTCGCGCTAAACGCGCTTGCAGGTCTTGCGAACATGACGCAAATTTCCGAACGCCTTCTGGTCCAGGCCCACCTCGACGCCAAGCAGCCCAAGCCGCTGACCGCCGAGCAAGAGGCCTGGTACCGCGCCGCCATCGCCGCCGAGCTCAAGGCTCAGGACGCGGTGCTGGTCGCGCACTTCTACTGCGACCCGATCATCCAGGCCCTGGCCGAAGAGACCGGTGGTTGCGTGTCCGACTCCCTGGAAATGGCCCGCTTCGGCAATGCCCACCCGGCCAAGACCGTGGTGGTGGCGGGGGTCAAGTTCATGGGCGAGACCGCCAAGATCCTCAACCCCGAAAAGCGTGTGCTGATGCCCACCCTGGAAGCCACCTGCTCCCTGGACCTGGGCTGCCCGGTGGACGAGTTCTCGGCGTTCTGCGACCAGCATCCGGAGCGCACCGTGGTGGTGTATGCCAACACCTCGGCGGCAGTGAAGGCCCGGGCCGACTGGGTGGTGACGTCCAGTTGCGCGCTGGAAATCGTCGAGAGCCTGATGGACAACGGCGAGACGATCATCTGGGGCCCGGACAAGCACCTTGGCACTTACATCCAGCGCAAGACCGGCGCCGACATGCTGCTCTGGGACGGTGCCTGTATCGTCCACGAAGAGTTCAAGTCCAAACAGTTGGAGGACATGAAGGCGCTGTACCCGGACGCCGCGATCCTGGTGCATCCGGAGTCGCCGACGTCGGTGATCGAACTGGCGGATGCCGTGGGCTCCACCAGCCAATTGATCGCCGCGGCCCAGACGCTGCCGAACAAGACGCTGATCGTCGCCACCGACCGGGGCATTTTCTACAAGATGCAGCAGCTGTGCCCGGACAAGGTCTTCATCGAAGCCCCTACCGCTGGTAACGGCGCGGCGTGCCGCAGTTGCGCACACTGCCCATGGATGGCGATGAATACCCTGGAGCGCACGCTCAAGAGCTTGCAGGAGGGCGCCAACGAGATCTTCGTCGACCCGGCGCTGATCCCCCAGGCGATTCGCCCGCTCAAGCGCATGCTGGACTTCACCCAGGCGGCGCGGATGAAGCTGGCGGGCAATGCCTGACTGTTGGAAGGCTGAGGCTTCAAGACGTTGATCGTTCCCACGCTCTGCGTGGGAACGCCTCCGCGGACGCTCCGCGTTCGGCTTTTTGGGACGCAGAGCGTCCCGGGCTACATTCCCACGCAGAGCGTGGGAACGATCAAACCCACTGACGTGGTGTTCTTACTTGGTCTTCTTGGGAATCCGCACCAACTGCGTATCCGAGTAGATGTCATGCCAGCTGCGCTTGCGCTTGTCGAACAGCACCCAGATGAAGCCCAGCCCCACCAGCAGCAATGACGCAATCGATACCACGAACCGCAACAGCGCCTGCCATAGGCTGATGGCCGTGCCATCGGCATTCTGTACGCGGATGCACCACACCTGCATGCCCAGGGTTTGGCCGTTGTGGGTCCAGAACTTGGCGAAGAAGCCGAACAGCACGAACAGCAGCACGGTGGACAGCAGCGGGTCACCGTCCAGTGCGCCGGCTTCGGTCAGGGCACGCATTTTTTCTTCGCCGATGATCGCCATCTGGATCATCTTGTAGGCGCCGCTGGTGACGATCAGCAGCGCGGTGCACAGCAAGAAATCATAAAACATCGCGGCCAGGCGACGACCCAGGCCGGCGGGAGGAAAGTCGCCCTGGGGGGTGAGCAGGTGTTTCGGCATGACGGCCTCGGACGAAAAAAGAAGCCATTTTACGGATTTACGCCCATAAAAAAGCCCCTGATATCAATCAGGGGCTTTTTAGTGTGCGAAAGCCTCAGGCTTCTGCTTGAACCTCGTCAGCCTGCATGCCTTTCTGGCCTTGCACAGCAACGAAAGTGACTTTCTGGCCTTCTTTCAGGCTCTTGAAGCCGTTGCCCTGGATGGCGCGGAAATGCACGAACAGGTCCGGACCGCTTTCAGGCGTGATAAAACCAAAACCCTTCTCGTCGTTGAACCACTTGACGGTACCGCTCTGACGTTGAGACATTTTCTTATTTCCTTTGACGCTAAAATTGATGACAGCCTCTTTCGCATGAAAGAGTACTGGGGCTGGGTTGCAGGAAAGTAAGAGACGTCGAACGGGATGTAGCGAACTTCATAAGCTACTGCCCAGGTCACGATTCCAAGCGACCCATGCAAACACAGTGACCAAACTCTACGCCAACTACGAATGAAAAAACAACCCCCCGGGGAAGCCCCGTATTTGCTCAGCTTGCAAGCATTTACATACACCACCGGGCGGAGCTTATTCGATAGGCTAGTTCAATTGTTTGCGACCGTTATAAGCGTTGTTCAATGTCTAAAGATATGCACCTTTTTATGGCGGTTGCGTTACACATTAGTGCACGTATAACGCAATCGCGTTACTTATAGAAACAGTCAATCAGCCGCGGTAGTAGCGTTGTGGGACGAATGGCATTTTGCTTACAAGTAAAGGCACCTTTTTCCCACGCACGATGGCCCAGACTGGCGTATCCAGTGCGACATAGGCGCTGTCCAGGTAACCCATCGCCAACGGACCGCCCAGGGTCGGGCCGAAACCGCCGCTGCACACCGCACCGATAATCTCGCCCGCTTCGTTGACGATCTCTGCGCCTTCGCGCACTGGTGTGCGTTCCTGGGGCAGCAGGCCGACGCGTTTGCGCTTCACGCCGCCCTGTTGTTGGGCGAATACGGTTTCAGCGCCGGGGAAACCGCCAGCGCGGGCGCCGTCGGCACGACGTACTTTGGAAATCGCCCACAACAGGCTGGCTTCGATCGGCGTGGTCTCGGTGTTCATGTCGTGGCCGTAGAGGCACAGGCCGGCTTCCAGGCGCAGGGAGTCACGGGCGCCGAGGCCGATGGCCGCGACTTCCGGCTCGGCCAGCAGGGCGCGGGCCAGTTTTTCCGCATCGGCGGCGGGTACCGAGATTTCGAAACCGTCTTCACCGGTGTAGCCCGAACGGCTGACAAAGCAGTCCATGCCCAACAGCGTGACGCGCTGGAACTGCATGAAGGTCATCTTCGCCACGTCCGGCGCCAGGCGTGCGAGCACGGCGACGGCGGCCGGGCCTTGCAGGGCGAGCAGGGCGCGGGCTTCGAACAGTGGCTCGATGCTGCACTGCGCGCCAATGTGGGCCCGCAGGTGGGCCAGGTCCTGGTCCTTGCAGGCCGCGTTGACCACCAGGAAGAGTTCGTCATTGCCCAGGTTGGCGACCATCAGGTCGTCGAGGATGCCGCCGTTCTCGTTGGTGAACATGGCGTAGCGCTGCATGCCCACCGGCAGGTCGATGATGTCCACCGGCACCAGGGTTTCCAGGGCCTTGGCGGCGCCTGCGCCGGTCAGGCGGATCTGGCCCATATGGGACACGTCGAACAGCCCGGCCTGATCACGGGTGTGCTGGTGTTCTTTCATCACCCCCAGTGGGTACTGCACCGGCATGTCGTAGCCGGCGAACGGCACCATGCGGGCGCCGAGTTCGAGGTGCAGCGCGTGCAGCGGGGTCTTCAGCAGTTGTTCGGTGGACATATCAGCTCCTGGAAAAAATGTGGAAGTGAGGCCGCATCAGCATTCGATGATGTTGACCGCCAGACCGCCGCGGGCGGTCTCCTTGTATTTGCTTTTCATGTCGGCGCCGGTCTGGCGCATGGTGCGGATGACTTTGTCGAGGGAGACGAAATGATGCCCGTCGCCGCGCATGGCCATGCGTACCGCGTTGATGGCCTTCACCGAACCCATGGCGTTGCGTTCGATGCATGGCACCTGCACCAGGCCGCCAATCGGGTCGCAGGTCAGGCCGAGGTTGTGTTCCATGCCGATCTCGGCGGCGTTTTCCACTTGCTGCACGCTACCACCGAGCACTTCGCAGAGGGCGCCGGCGGCCATGGAACAGGCCACGCCCACTTCCCCCTGGCAACCGACTTCGGCGCCGGAGATGGAGGCGTTTTCCTTGTACAGGATGCCGATGGCGGCGGCGGTCAGCAGGAACCGCACCACGCCATCCTCGCTGGCCCCGGGGATAAAGCGCATGTAGTAATGCAGCACGGCCGGGACGATACCCGCCGCCCCGTTGGTAGGCGCGGTGACGACGCGGCCGCCATAGGCGTTTTCTTCGTTGACCGCCAAGGCGTACAGGTTGACCCAGTCCAGCACTGACAGTGGATCACGCAGTGCGGCTTCGGGGTTCTTGCACAGCTGGCGGTGCAACGCCGCGGCGCGGCGCTTGACCTTCAGCCCGCCTGGCAGAATCCCTTCGTTGCGACAGCCGGCCGCCACGCAATCCTGCATCACCTGCCAGATCTTCAGCAGGCCGGCACGGGTCTCGGCTTCGGGGCGCCAGGCGCTTTCGTTGGTCAGCATCACCTGGCTGATGGACAGGCCATAGGTGCTGCAATGGCCCAGCAGGTCCTTGGCACTCTTGAACGGGAAGGTCAGGGGCGTGGCATCTTCGACGATGCGGTCGGCGCCAGCCGCGTCTTCATCGACGACAAAGCCGCCACCGACCGAATAGTACTCGCGGCTGCGCACTTGCAGCCCTGCGGCATCGAAGGCGCGGAAGATCATGCCGTTGGGGTGAAAGGCCAACGGCTTGCGGATCATCGCCAAGTGCAGCTTTTCATTGAATTCGATGGAGTGTTCGCCGAGCAGGTTCAGGCGACCGCTGCTGCGGATCGCTTGGAGGCGGGCGTCGACGGTTTCGGTGTCCACGGTGTCGGGATGCTCGCCTTCCAGGCCCAGCAGCACGGCCTTGTCGCTGCCGTGGCCCTTGCCGGTGGCGCCGAGCGAGCCGTAGAGCTCGACCTTGACGCTGGTGGTGCAATTGAGCAAGTCATCGCGACGCAGCCCCTCGGCGAAACGGGCAGCGGCACGCATCGGGCCGACGGTATGGGAGCTGGAAGGGCCGATACCGATCTTGAACAGGTCGAACACGCTTAACGACATGGTGTTTCTCCGGTTTCTTTTTATGAGGATCGACGATTATGAAGTCGGGTACAGGTTCCTTGTGGGAGCGAGCTTGCTCGCGATAGCGGAGTGTCAGTCAACATCTCTGTCAGCTGTCACACCGCTATCGCGAGCAAGCTCGCTCCCACAGGGGCTGTGGTTTCCCCTGGGAAAGTGTTTTCACAAGGGATGCGGCGTGTCTGGTGGGGGCGAGCAAACCCGCCCCCTCACAGGTCAAGCGTAGCTTTCGATCGACGGGCAGGCGCAGACCAGGTTGCGGTCGCCGAACACGTTGTCGACCCGGCCCACGGGCGGCCAGTACTTGCCTTCGATCAACGACGCCACCGGGTACACCGCCTGTTCGCGGCTGTAAGGGTGGGTCCATTCACCGACGATTTCCGCCGCAGTGTGCGGGGCGTTCTTCAGTGGGTTGTCGTCTTTGTCCAGGCTGCCGTTTTCCACCGCGCGAATTTCTTCGCGGATGCAGATCATGGCGTCGCAGAAACGGTCCAGCTCTTCCTTGGATTCGCTTTCGGTCGGCTCGATCATCAACGTGCCGGCCACTGGGAACGACATGGTCGGCGCGTGGAAACCGAAATCGATCAGGCGCTTGGCCACGTCATCGACGCTGATGCCGCTGCTGTCCTTGAGTGGACGCAGGTCCAGGATGCATTCGTGGGCCACCAGGCCGTTGCTGCCGGAGTAGAGCACCGGGTAGTGCTCTTCCAGGCGGCGGGCGATGTAGTTGGCGTTGAGGATCGCCAGTTGCGAAGCGCGCTTGAGGCCGGCGCCACCCATCATGCGGATGTACATCCAGGTGATCGGCAGGATGCTCGCGCTGCCGAACGGCGCCGCGCACACCGCGCCTTCCTTGCGTTCCATGTTGGCGTGGCCCGGCAGGAACGGTGCCAGGTGGGACTTGACGCCAATCGGGCCGACGCCCGGGCCGCCACCGCCGTGGGGAATGCAGAAGGTCTTGTGCAGGTTCAGGTGCGACACGTCGCCGCCGAACTTGCCTGGGGCGCAGAGGCCGACCATGGCGTTCATGTTGGCGCCGTCGATGTACACCTGGCCGCCGTTGTCATGAATGATGCCGCAGATTTCGCGGATGCCTTCTTCGAACACACCGTGGGTGGACGGGTAGGTGATCATCAGCGCGGCGAGGTGTTCGCGGTGCTCGATGGCCTTGGCCCGCAGGTCTTCGATGTCGACGTTGCCGCGGGCATCGCAGGCGGTCACGACCACGCGCATGCCGGCCATGTGGGCGGTGGCCGGGTTGGTGCCGTGGGCCGAGGACGGGATCAGGCAGATGTCGCGACGGTCTTCGCCACGGCTCTGGTGATAGGCACGGATCGCCAGCAGGCCGGCGTATTCGCCCTGGGAACCGGCGTTGGGTTGCAGCGACACCGCGTCATAGCCGGTGGCGGCGCAGAGCATGGCCTCCAGCTCGTCGGTCAGTTGCTGGTAGCCAGCGCTCTGCTCGGCCGGGGCGAACGGGTGCAGGGCGCCGAACTCGGCCCAGGTCACCGGGATCATTTCGCTGGCGGCGTTGAGTTTCATGGTGCAGGAACCCAGCGGGATCATGGTGCGATCCAGGGCCAGGTCCTTGTCGGCGAGCTTGCGCAGGTAGCGCATCAGCTCGGTTTCGGAGTGGTAGCGGTTGAACACTGGGTGGCTGAGGATCGCCGATTGGCGCACCAGCTCGGCCGGAATGCGGCTTTGCACGCTGGCGGCCAGTACCGCGAAGTCCGGCAGCGCCTTGCCGTCGGCCAACAGCTTCCACAGGGCTTCGACGTCAGCCTGGCTGGTGGTCTCGTCCAGGGACAGGCCCAGGCGTTGCGCGTCCACCACACGCAGGTTGATGCGCTGTGCGCGGGCCTTGTCGTGCAGGGCAGCGGTTTGCGCGCCGGTGCGCAGGGTCAGGGTGTCGAAGAAGCTCTCTTGCTCGACGCTGAGCCCTAGCGCGCCCAGGCCCTTGGCGAGGATCGCGGTCAGGTGATGGATGCGATTGGCAATTTGCACCAGGCCCTTGGGACCGTGGTACACGGCGTACATGCTGGCGATGTTGGCCAGCAGCACCTGGGCGGTGCAGATGTTGCTCGTGGCTTTCTCGCGGCGGATGTGTTGCTCGCGGGTCTGCATCGCCAGGCGCAGGGCCGGCTTGCCGAAACGGTCCACGGAAACGCCGACCAGACGGCCCGGCATGTCGCGCTTGAAGGCGTCCTTGGTGGAGAAATACGCCGCATGCGGGCCACCGAAGCCCAGCGGCACACCGAAGCGCTGGGCGCTGCCGATGGCCACGTCGGCGCCAAACTCACCTGGCGGGGTCAACAGGGTCAGGGCCAGCAGATCCGCAGCCACGGCCACCAGGGCGTTGGCCGTGTGGAAGCGTTCGGTCAGTTCGCGGTAGTCGAACAGGTCACCGTTGCTGGCCGGGTATTGCAGCAGCGCGCCGAAGAAGCCGCTGACGTCGCTCAGTTCGCGCTCATCGCCGACCACTACGTCGATGCCCAGGGGCTCGGCACGGGTGCGCAGCACGTCGAGGGTTTGCGGGTGGCTGTGCACGGAGGCGAAGAACGCGTTGCTGCCCTTGTTCTTGCTCAGGCGCTTGCAGAAGGTCATGGCTTCGGCGGCGGCGGTGGCTTCGTCGAGCAAGGACGCGTTGGCGATCGGCAGGCCGGTAAGGTCGCTGATCAAGGTCTGGAAGTTCAACAGCGCTTCGAGACGGCCCTGGGAAATTTCTGGCTGGTACGGGGTGTAGGCGGTGTACCAGGCCGGGTTTTCCAGCAGGTTGCGCAGGATCGGTGACGGCGTATGGCAGTTGTAGTAGCCCTGGCCGATGTAGGTCTTGAACAGTTGGTTCTTGGCGGCGATGGCCTTGATCGAGGCCAGTGCATCGGCTTCGCTCTGGCCGTCGCCCATGTCCAGCACGCTGGTGCCCTTGATGCTTTCCGGGATGACGCTGGCGCTCAGGGCTTCCAGGGAGTCGTAGCCCAGGCGCTCGAGCATGGCTTGCTCGTCGCTGGCACGCGGGCCGATGTGGCGGGCGATGAATTCGTTGGCGGTGCCGAGATTAACGGTCATATGGCGCTCCTCAGGCTTGGGCGTTGGCTTTGATCAGGCGATCGTAGGCGTCTTGATCCAACAGCTTAGCCACTGCGTCGACGTCGGTCGGTTTAAAGCGGAAGAACCAGCCTTCGCCCATCGGATCTTCGTTGACCAGCTCCGGGCTGGCGTCGAGTTTGTCGTTCACTTCGAGCACTTCACCGTCCAGGGGCATGTACACACCGCTGGCGGCCTTGACCGACTCCACGGTGGAGGCTTCGGCGCCTTTGTCATAGGCCTGCAATTCAGGCAGTTGCACAAAAACCACGTCACCCAATGCGTTCTGCGCGAAAGCGGTAATGCCGACGGTGACGCTGCCGTCGACTTCGGTGCGCAGCCATTCGTGATCTTCAGTGAAACGCAACTCGCTCATGGAAACTCCTGGGGCCAGAATCGTCTGGTGGACGCGAAGAAAGGCGCGGGGCTTGGCCCGGCCGAATGCTAATACCCATAGCAAGAATGCGGCCAATGTTAATAATTGCTTACATATCAATGGTTTGACTGGTTTTGCCGAAGCTTGGATCGACTTCGCTGTAGCGAAATCGCTACAGCTGGGAGGCTGGAAAAAATCGTTGTGGGATCAAAGCCTTGCGCAGCGCTGCTTAGCGATGATTGTAGCGATATCGTTCCACTGTAGCGCTTTCAGTACAGGTGGAGGTCGTTTTTAACGCGATTCTCAACCACAACACAGACCCCCTGTGGGAGCGAGCTTGCTCGCGATAGCGGTGTGTCAGCCAACCTATGGCTGACTGGGCTACCGTCATCGCGAGCAAGCTCGCTCCCACAAGGGGATTGCGGCGGGTTTATGGCTTGTTGGAAATCCCATACTTGCGCAACCGATGGGCAATCGCGGTGTGGGAAGTTTGCAGGCGGCTGGCGAGCTGGCGGGTGGAGGGGTAGTTGACGTAGAGGCTTTCGAGCAGGTGCTTCTCGAAGCTTTCCACGGCCTGTTCCAGGCTTTCGACTTCCACATCGCCCTGGCGCGCCACGGAGGTGCCGGCGATGTCCAGGTCGCCGATGTCCACCAGGCTGCTTTCGCAGATGGCCGCGGCGCGGAAGATCACGTTTTGCAATTGCCGCACGTTGCCCGGCCAGCGGTTGCCCAGCAGGGCCGGGTAAGTGCCGGGGGCCAGGCGGCAGACCGGGCGCTGGATCTGCGCGCAGGCCTGCTGCATGAAATAACGCGCCAGCAGCAGGATGTCCTGGCCGCGCTCCCGCAGCGGCGGGACTTCGACATTGAGCACGTTCAGGCGATAGAACAGGTCTTCGCGAAACGAGCCCTCGCTGACCATTTTCTCCAGGTTGCGGTGGGTGGCGCTGAGGATCCGCACGTTGACCTTGATTTCCCGGTCGCCGCCCACCCGGCGGAAGCTGCCATCGTTCAGGAAGCGCAGCAGCTTGGCTTGCAGGTACGGCGACATCTCGCCGATTTCATCGAGGAATACCGTGCCCTGGTTCGCCAACTCCATCAGCCCTGGCTTGCCACCCCGTTGCGCTCCGGTGAAGGCGCCGGGGGCATAACCGAACAGTTCGCTTTCCGCCAGGTTCTCCGGCAATGCCGCGCAGTTCAGGGCCAGGAACGGTGCGCCATGACGGGCGCTGATGGCGTGGCACGCCCGGGCCACCAGTTCCTTGCCGGTGCCTGTTTCGCCCTGGATCAGCAGCGGTGCATCCAGCGCCGCGACCCGCTGGGCCCGGGCCTTGAGGGTGCGGATCGCCGGGGATTCGCCCAGCAGCGCGTCGAAACCTTCGGCGTGATCGTGATGCAGTGCCGACAGGCGCTCGCCGATGCGGTTCGGCTGATACAGCGTCAGCAGCGCGCCGGCATCGGTGATGGGCGTGGCGTCCAGCAGCAAGGTCTGGCCGTTGAGGGTGATTTCCCGCAGCGGCAAGCGAAAACCGTTCTCCAGCAAGGCGTCCAGCAAGGCCTCGTCACCGAACAGCTCGGCCACGCTTTCCCCGGCCGGTTCACGCCCGTACAGGGCAATCAGCGCTGGGTTGGCCAGCAGCACCTTGCCGGCACTGTCCAGGGCCAGCACCGGGTCGGTCATGGCCGCGAGCAAGGCGTCGAGCTGCAAGTGCCGACGCTGGCCCGGCAGGATGTCCACCACGGTGACCGCCTGCACGCCGCGCACGCTGAACAGCGCCTCGCGCAACTCGTCGAGTACTTGCGGGCTGAGGGTCGGGGCGTCGATGTAGACGTTGGGCGGCACCATCTCCACCGCATCCAGATTGAGATTGCGCCCACCGAGCAAGGCCAGGACTTCCTGGGTGATGCCAACTCGGTCGATGAAACTGACGTGGATACGCATGGGGCGATGGGTTCTGGAACTCGGAGGGCCGCAAGTATGCCTTGGGGCGGGCTAATGGTGAAATCCTGGTCATACGCCGATCTCCATTGTGGGAGCGAGCTTGCTCGCGATGGCGGTGTATCAGTCATTAAATGGGTGGCTGACACTCCGCTATCGCGAGCAAGCTCGCTCCCACACAGGCGTTCACAAGTGGCAGCTACAACCCCACATCCCACTCCGGCATCTCGGGAAACTTCAGCACCAAAAAATCCAGCAGGCTGCGCAGTGCCGACGGCATGTGTTTGCGTGAGGCGTACACCGCGTACATGTTCATCCGGCGGGGTTCGGCGTGGGGCAGCAGGCGGGTCAGTTCGCCGTTCTTGATGTGGGCGCCGGCCTGGTAGCTGGGCAGCATGGCCACGCCGGCACCGGCTATCGTTGCCTGAAGCAACGTGCTGGCTTCGTTGGCGCTGATATTACCTTGCACCGGCACCGAGACCTGCTCGCCGTCCTGCTCGAAATGCCACAGGCTCTTGCCGACGTAGGAGTGGGTCAGGCAGTTGTGCCGGCTCAGGTCTTCCACGCGCAGCGGTGTCGGGTGCTCGCGCAGGTACTGTGGCGAGGCGCAGATCACCGAGCGGCAGACCGTGAGGCGACGGGCAATCAGGTTCGGGTCCAGGTCGTTGCTCATGCGGATCGCCAGGTCGATGCGCTCATCCACCAGGTTCACGGTGCGGTCGAGCATTTGCAGGTCGACGCTCACCCCTGGGTAGCGCTTGACGTATTCGGCCATGGCGCTCGCCAGTTGGGCCTGGCCGAACGAGGTGCTGGCGCTGATGCGCAGCATGCCCCGTGGCGCGTCGTCCGGGGTGCTGACGGCGGCTTGCATGTCGCCGGACAGCTCGAGCATCTGCCGGCACCGCGGCAGGATCTCGGAGCCTGCGGCCGTCAGGCTCAGTTTGCGGGTGGTGCGGTGCATCAGCCGGGCACCAACCCAGTCCTCCAGCTCCGCCAGATACCGCGACACCACCGGCCGCGACAGGTCCAGATGCTCGGCCGCCGCCGACTGGCTGCCCAGGTCCACCACCGTGACGAACACCCGCATTGCTTGTAGACGATCCATGATCTGCCCGATTTCAGAAACAAACTATGTTCGATCATCGCATTTTTTGAAACGAGTCAGGTCACTAAGCTCAGTCTCATTCCCCTGACGGGTTTTTGGACAACGGAGCACACCATGACCGGATTTATCCCACTCAAGCGCCTGCTGTTGGCAACCGCCGCCCTGGCCTTCACCGCCCAGACCTGGGCCGCCGGCCTGACGCTGGACGTCTACAACCCCGGCGCGGCGGCGGTTTTTCCGGTGACTTCGGTTTTAGTCAGCGGTGAAAAAGAGGCAATCCTGGTGGACGCCCAGTTCGGCAAGACCCAGGCCGCACAGGTGGTGGAAAAAATTCGCGCCAGCGGCAAGCGATTGACCACGATCTACATCAGCCACGGCGATCCGGACTACTATTTTGGTCTGGAAACCCTCACCGCCGCGTTCCCCGAGGCCAAGGTGCTGGCGTCCGCGCCGACTGTCGCGCACATCAAGCAGACCATGGACGGCAAGCTGAAATATTGGGGGCCGATCCTGAAGACCGATGCCCCGGCCAAAGCCATCGTGCCCCAGGTGCTCAAGGGCGATAGCCTGACCCTGGAAGGCCAGCGCTTGCAGATCGTCGGCCTCGATGGCCCACAGCCGGACCGCAGTTTCGTGTGGATTCCATCGATCAAGGCCGTGGTAGGCGGTGTGGTGGTGGCCGAGAACATTCATGTCTGGATGGCCGACACCCAGACGCCGCAGTCCCACAAGGACTGGCTGGCGACCCTTGCCGGTATTGAAAAGCTGCAACCGAACACCGTGATCCCGGGCCACTACCTGGGTGAAAGCGCCCGGTCCCTGGCCCCGGTGACATTCACCGCGGGCTACATCAAGGCCTTCGATGAAGAAACCGCCAAGGCCAAGGATTCCGCCGCGCTGATCGCGGCCATGAAGCAACGCTACCCGAACCTGGGTGAAGACAGTTCCCTGGAGCTCAGTGCCAAGGTGGCAAAGGGCGAGATGAAGTGGTGACAACCCTGATTCTGCGCTTCTGTGGCGAGGGAGCAAGCTCCCTCGCCACAACGGTGTACATACCGAAAAGATTTGTCATGCCCGTTTCGAGCACAGCTTCAATAGCCCCTATGTGTAATCACTGGAGAACACCATGAGCAAAATCGCAATCATCGGCGCCACCGGTCGCGCCGGCAGCCAATTGCTGGAAGAAGCCCTGCGCCGTGGTCACAGCGTGACGGCCATTGCCCGCAACACCGCGAAAATCGGTGAAAGGGCCGGGGTGGTCAGCAAGCAACTGGATGTATTGGACAGCGAGGCATTGACGGCGGCGGTGACCGATCACGATGTGGTGATCAGCGCGGCCCACTTTGCCAGCGTGCCGGCCGACAAGCTCATCGCGCCGGTGAAAGCCGCTGGGGTCAAGCGTTTGCTGGTGGTCGGCGGGGCCGGTTCGTTGTTGCTTCCGGACGGCTCTCGTGTGATCGACAGCGATGGCTTCCCGGAGGAATACCTGGCCGAAGCCAGCGCCGGAGCATTGTTCCTGGACGTACTGCGCCAGGAGCAAGACCTGGACTGGACCTTCCTTTCGCCTTCGGCAGAGTTCGTCGAAACCGAGCGCACCGAGCAGTTTCGCCTCGGCAAGAATCACCTGCTGTTCGACGATGCCGGGCGTAGCTGGATCAGCTTTGCTGACTACGCCATCGCGATGATCGATGAAGTGGAAACACCGCAGTTTTCGCGGACGCGATTTACCGTCGGTTATTGATCACAGGTTTGTGTAGGAACTGTGTAGGAGCTGTCGAGCAACGCGAGGCTGCGATCTTTTGATCTTTCGCTAGAAACTCAAGTGTCCAAGGAAAGATCGCAGCCTCGCGTTGCTCGGCAGCTCCTACAGGGATTAGCCGTGGATGCTTACCCAGGCGCTGACCAGCACCGTCGCGGCCATCAGCCACGCCACCGCCGCTACGGCCAGGGACGCCTCCAGGCGCATGCGGTCGACCATCACGTACAGCGTTGCCAGATAGACAAAGTACGGAATGATCGACCACATCCCAAACACGATGGTGGTCTTCAGGTCGTCCACCGAGCGGCCCTTGCCGACGATGTAATGGGCGATCAGGGCGAAGGTCGGGAACAGCGGCACGAGCCCGGCGATGTAATAGTTCCTGGTCTTGGCCAGCATCGCCAGGATGACCACCACGGCTGCACCGAGCGCTGCCTTGAAAATCAGATCCACAGTTTCCCGCCCAGTTGATTAATGGCTCAAGCCATACTTTTTGACTTTGTCGAACAGCGTGGTCTTGGCCATGCCCAGTTCCAGGCTGGCCTGGGTCAGGTTGCCACCGCTGCGTTGCAGGGCGTCCACCAGCAGGTTGCGCTCGAAGGCTTCGACTGCTTCGGCGAAGGCCAGGCCCTGGTTGCCGCCGCTGGCACCGGAGCGCTTGAACGCCGGCAGGCCCAGGGCGTAACGCTCGGCGACGTTGCGCAGTTCGCGTACGTTGCCCGGCCAGTCGTGGCTCATCAGGTTCGACAGGGTCTGGTTGTCCAGCTCCGGCACCGTGCGGTCGAAGCGCAGGGACGACTGCTGGAGAAAGTGCTTGAACAGTTGCAGGATGTCTTCGCGCCGCTCGCGCAGTGGCGGCAGTTCCAGGGTCACCACGTTGAGGCGGTAATACAAGTCGCTGCGGAACTGCCCGGTCCGGCCCATTTCGTCCAGGTCGGACTTGGTGGCGGCGATCACCCGGCAATCCACGGCCACGCTCTGGTTCGAGCCCAGGCGCTCGAGGGTGCGTTCCTGCAGCACGCGCAGCAACTTGATCTGCAAGGGCAGGGGCATGCTTTCCACTTCGTCGAGAAACAGCGTGCCACCGTCGGCGTGTTCGATCTTGCCGATCCGGCGTTTGCCGGCACCGGTAAAGGCATTGGCCTCGTGGCCGAAAATCTCGCTTTCGAACAGGTTCTCCGGCAGGCCGCCGCAGTTCAGCGCGACGAACTGCTTGTCGTGGCGTCGGCTGAAGTCATGCAGGCAACGGGCGACCAATTCCTTGCCGGTGCCGGTTTCACCTTCGATCAGCACGTTGGCCGAGGTGTCGGCGACGTTGGCGATCAGCGCGCGCAGGTGCTGCATGGCGGGTGAGCGGCCAATGATCCGGCCTTCCAGGGAATCGCGTTCGGCCAATTGCCGACGCAGCGATGACACTTCCCGAGCGAGGCTGCGCTGCTCCAGGGCACGGCGGGCGACGTCCACCAGGCGTTCAGGGGAGAAGGGTTTCTCCATGAAGTCATAGGCGCCTTTTTGCATGGCGCCGACGGCCATGGAGATGTCGCCGTGGCCGGTGATCAGCACCACCGGCAAGCTGCGGTCCCGCGCCTTGAGGCGGGTCAGCAGTTCCAGGCCATCGATGCCCGGCAGGCGAATGTCGCTGATGACGATGCCGGCAAAGTTATCGTCGACGCGCTCCAGGGCCTCTTCGGCGCTGCCCACGCCGATGCAGGGAATGTCTTCCAGGGTCAGCGCCTGCTTGCAGCCCAGCAGGACATGGGGGTCGTCTTCGACGATCAGTACGCTCAGGTCGTTGTTCATAGCGGCTCGGCAGGTAATAGGCTTACCAACGGTAAACTGAGGACAAACGTGGTTCCACTGCCCTCGACCGGGTGTTCGACGCCCAGGTATCCACCCGTGGCGGCGGCCAGGCTGGCGGAAAGCGTCAGGCCCAGGCCCAGGCCTTGTTCGCCGGGTTTGGTGGTGAAGAAGGGTTCGAACAGATGCTTGCGTGCTTCTGGGTCAATACCGTGGCCGTTATCCCGCACGCGCAGGCGATATTTGCCATCGCCGGCCTGGCCTTCGAGCCACAGCTGCGGTTCGGGTTGCGTCTGCATGGCGTCCAGGGCATTGCCGATCAGGTTCACCAGGATCTGCTCCAGGCGCGTCTGGTCAATTTGCACCTGGACGTCGTCGAAGCTGGAATGAATCTGGATGTTCAAGCTTTCAAGACGAGCGCCCAGCAGTTGCAGCGCGGCCTCGACACCTTTGCCGAGGCTGGCCTGGCCCTGGTCGTCCCCACGCCGGGCAAAGGCGCGCAGGCTGGCGGTGATCCGGCCCATGCGGTCGATCAAATCGTTGATGGTCTTGAGGTTGGCGCTGGCGATGTCCAGCTGGCCGCGTTCCAGGAAGCGCACGGTATTGCCGGACAAGGTGCGCAGTGCCGCCAGCGGCTGGTTGAGTTCGTGGGCGATGCTGGTGGACATCTGCCCGATGGCCGCCAGTTTACCGGCCTGGACCAATTCGTCCTGGGCCCGGCGCAAGGTCTCTTCGGCCTGCCGCCGTTCGCGGATCTGGCCCTTGAGTCGTTCGTTGCTGGCGCGCAGGTCGGTGGTGCGTTCGGTAATCCGACGCTCGAGCTGGTTGTTGGCTTGCTGCAAGGCTTCCCGGGCCGCGAGACGGGTGGCGATGACCTTGCGCCGTTCGTTCCAGGCGATCAACAGGAATGCCACCAGGGCGAAGGCCACGGCCACCAGGATGCCTTGGTTGATCGCCTGGCGACGCAGGTCTTCAAGTGGGGTCAGCAGGGTGAAATTCCACGGTGTATCGCTCAAGGGCCGGGTCTGCGACAAGTAGCTGATGGCGCGCTCGTCGGACACCAGTTCGCTGTTGGCCGGGAACGTCAGCTTCTCCATGCCTTCGGCCAGGCGTTCCCGGGCCAGGGGCACCAGTTCATTGAGCGGGAACCAGTAGTACTGCAGGCTGCGGGCCAGGCGTTCCTTGGTGTCGTCGCTCAGGGGGCGAACCGACTTGAGCCGCCGCGCCGGGTCGCTGGACAGGATGATGATGCCGTTCTCATCACTGACGAACGCCTCCAGCCGCGCACGCTGCCAGCGTTCCTCCAGGGCTTCGAGGCGCACCTTGACCACGGCGACGCCGATGATCTTGCCTTGTTGCTCCAGGCCATGGGCCAGGTAGTAGCCGGGTTCGCCGTTGGTGCTGCCGATGCCGTAGAAACGCCCCGGCTGGCCGCGTACGGCATTCTGGAAGTAGGCACGGAAGGACAGGTCTTCGCCCAGGTAACTGTCGACATCGCGCCAGTTGCTGGTGGCCATCACCCGGCCGGTGGTGTCCATCACGTAGATGGCCCGGCTGCGGCTGCGACGGTTCAGGCCTTCGAGGTATTCATTGACGGTCCTGCGGTGCTCGGGCGTCGGGTCGTCGAGCAGTTGCGAGACACTTGATTCAAGCTCCAGCAGGCTGGGCAGGTAGGTGTACTTGCTGATCTCGCTCTCGACCGCACGGGCGTGCAGTTCCAACTGACGCTCGCCATTCTCGGCGAGGCCGCGTACGCCATAGTGCTCGCTGATCCAGAAGCCGAGGTAACCCAGGCCGATCATCAGGGCAATGACCAGTGGCGGCAGGAACAGATGGCGGATCAGGCGGGGTTTCACGGCGAGTGATGGCGGCGCGGCGCGATAGAGGGTGGGGTCGCATTTCATCACAGAAGCCTTGGGTCAACCACTACACAAATCGACAAGCCAACTCCGATCCCTATGTGGGAGCGAGCTTGCTCGCGATAGCGGACTGTCAGGCAACACAATGGTCGATCCGTAGGCAGTCATCGCGAGCAAGCTCGCTCCCACAGTGGGGAGCGGTGTTGTTTAGTGCTGCAGGATTTTCTCAAGGAAATGCTGCGCGCGTTCGGAGCGGGCGCTGATGTCGCCGAAGAACTCTTCTTTCTTGCAGTCTTCGATGATCTGGCCCTGGTCCATGAAGATCACCCGGTTCGCCACTTTGCGGGCGAAGCCCATTTCGTGGGTCACGCACATCATGGTCATGCCTTCGTGGGCCAGTTGCACCATCACGTCGAGCACTTCGTTGACCATTTCCGGGTCGAGGGCCGAGGTCGGCTCGTCGAACAGCATCACCACCGGGTCCATTGCCAGGGCACGGGCAATCGCCACGCGCTGCTGCTGGCCGCCGGAGAGCTGGCCCGGGTGCTTGTGGGCGTGGGCCGAGAGGCCGACCCGCTCAAGCAGTTGCAGGCCTTTCTTGGTGGCTTCTTCCTTGCTGCGACCCAGCACCTTGATCTGCGCGATGGTCAGGTTTTCGGTGATGGTCAGGTGCGGGAACAGTTCGAAATGCTGGAACACCATGCCCACGCGCGAACGCAGTTTCGGCAGGTTGGTCTTCGGGTCGGCGATGGACGTGCCATCGACCACGATGTCGCCTTTCTGGAACGGTTCCAGGGCGTTCACGCACTTGATCAACGTGGACTTGCCCGAACCCGACGGCCCGCACACCACCACCACCTCACCCTTGCTGACCTCGGTGCTGCAATTGGTCAGTACCTGGAAGTCCCCATACCACTTGTTGATGTTCTTGATAGAGATCATACGGCGAACCTTTTTTGCAGACGCTTGACCAGCTGCGAGGCGGCAAAGCTGACGGTGAAGTACACGAGACCTGCGATGATCAGGAACTCATTGGAGCGGCCGATGATGTCACCACTGGCCCGCGAAGCATTGAGGAAGTCCACCAGGCCGACCGTGTAGACCAGCGAGGTGTCCTGAAACAGGATGATGCTTTGTTGCAACAGCAGCGGGGTCATCTTGCGAAACGCCTGGGGCAGGATGATCAGACGCATGGTCTGGCCGTAATTCATGCCCAGTGCCTGGGCGGCGCCCATCTGGCCCTTGGGAATCGACTGCACGCCGGCCCGGACGATTTCGCAGAAGTACGCCGCTTCAAACATCATGAACGCCACGATGCAAGAACCGAATGCCCCGATTGGCGTGTCTTCGCCGGTGATCCAGCGCAGCACGAACGGTACCGCCAGGTAGAACCAGGTGATCACCAGCAGCAGCGGGATCGAGCGGAAATAGTTGACGTAGGCGCCAGCGATATTGGAGACCAGCTTGTTATGGGACAGGCGCATCAGCGCCAGGATCGTGCCGAGGATGATCCCGCCGACCACGCCCAAGGCCATCAGCTTGAGGGTCATCACCATGCCGTTCCACAAACCGGGAATGGCCGGGATGATGCCAGTGAAGTCGAGTTCCATTATTTACCCCCAACGGAGATCAGGCCGGGCACCGCGACTTTCTTCTCGACCATGCGCATGAGCAGCATCAGGCTCATGTTCAGGGTGAAATAGATCAGCGTGGCCAGGGTGAAGGCTTCGAACAGGTTGGCGGAGAACTCGGCGGTCTGCTTGGTCTGCGCGAGCAATTCCATCAGGCCGATCAGCGAGGCCACGGAGGAGTTCTTGAAGACGTTGAGGAATTCCGAGGTAAGCGGCGGAATGATGATCCGATAGGCCTGGGGCAGCAGCACGTTCCAGTAGATCTGCGGCAGCTTGAAGCCCATGGCACGGGCGGCGGATTCCTGGCCGCGCGGTAGCGCCTGGATACCGGTACGCACCTGTTCGCAAACACGGGCGGCGGTGAACAGGCCCAGGCACACCACGACGCTCAGGTAGGCCGAGGTGGTCGGGTTCAGGTCCTGCTTGTACCACTCCTGCATATCGGCGGGCAGCAGGTCCGGCACCAGGAAGTACCAGATGAACAGCTGAACCAGCAGCGGCACATTACGAAAGAGTTCCACGTAGCAGGTAGCGATGCCAGACACCAGCCGGTTCGGCACGGTGCGCATGACGCCTAGCACCGAGCCCAGCAGCAGGGCGATGATCCAGGCTACGACGGCGATGGCGATGGTCCAGCCCAGGCCGGACACGTACCAGTCGAGATAGGTCTCGCTGCCCACGCCGGTGGACTTGAAGAACACGCTCCAGTCCCAGTTGTAATTCATTAGGGTCTCCCCTCAGATCGTTCGATGTACAAATGCCCGCCTGGGGAAACTCCGTTCCCGCCCGACTTGAAGGCCAGGCACACGCGATCGGCTCGACAGCCACCGGTTCGAGTGTTTCCAGATTTGCCAGCAGGGAGTGACCATCCCCTGAAAGGGCCGGGCCCCTTCAGGAGATAAGGTTAGTCAGAAATCAGGATTTCTTGTCGTCAGCCGCTTTATCGGTCGGCTTGGCGATCAGTGCCTTGAGTTCGTCGCTCATCGGGAAGTTAAGGTTCAGGCCTTTTGGCGGGATAGGTTGCATGAACCATTTTTCGTAGATCTTGTTGATCTCGCCCGAAGCGTAGGTGGCCTTGATGGCGTCATCGACAGCCTTTTTGAACGGCTCGTCGCCTTTGCGCACCATGCAGCCATAGATTTCGTAGGACTGTGGGGTACCGGTCACGGCCCAGTCATCGGCTTTCTTGGCCTTGGCGGCTTCGCCAGCCAGCAGGGCGTCGTCCATCATGAACGCGACGGCACGACCCGATTCCAGCATCTGGAAGGATTCGCCGTGGTCCTTGGCGGAGATGACGTTCATGCCCATCTGCTTGTCGGCGTTCATCGCCTTGAGGATGCGCTCGGACGTGGTGCCGGCAGTGGTCACGACGTTCTTGCCCTTGAGGTCGTCGAAATCCTTGTACTTGGAATCTTTCTTGGACAGCAGCTTGGTGCCGATTTCGAAAATGCCAACGGAGAAGTCAACCTGCTGCTGACGCTCGACGTTGTTGGTGGTGGAGCCGCATTCCAGGTCCACGGTGCCGTTCTGCACCAGCGGGATACGGGTTTGCGAGGTCACCAGGTTGTATTTGACCTGCAGGTTGGGCAGGTCCAGGTCTTTTTTCAGCGCTTCGACGACTTTCATCTGGATATCGTGGGAGTAGCCAACCGGTTTGCCGGAAGCGTCCGCGATGTAGGAAAACGGAATGGAAGCGTCGCGATGGCCAAGCGTGACAACGCCGGACTCTTTGATCTTTTTCAGTGTGCCGGTCAGTTCGGCTGCGAAAACCGGAGTGCTGATCAGAGCGGCAGCCATGGCTGCGCCCAGGAGATGGGGAACGATACGCATCGATGTTTCCTCGACATTGTTTTTTTTATTTCGGCCGGTTTGTCGGCCCTGAGTACTTCGAAGTGCCTGGCAGCTCCTGTTGTGTCGGCGTACAGGCATTCGTCTCCAGGAGTGTAGAGCATGACTCGTGCCAGGCCAGTCATATCTGCGTAATGCATTGTTTTTAAAGGTAATTAATGTTTTGTTTCAGGTTTTTTGCGACCTGCTTCATCCGGTTAGCCGAACTGACTGGTGGGTCGTGTTCGGAAAACCGAATGCTTTTGGCCCGCATCAATCCATTGTGGGAGCGAGCTTGCTCGCGATAGCGGTAGGTCAGTCACATAGAGGTTGAATGTGCTGGCTTTCATCGCGAGCAAGCTCGCTCCCACAGGGGGCGGCTGTGTATTGCAGAATGCAAAAAGCCCCTGAATCGCAGGATTCAG
This sequence comes from Pseudomonas sp. KB_12, assembly GCF_052114545.1. Taxonomy (NCBI): domain Bacteria; kingdom Pseudomonadati; phylum Pseudomonadota; class Gammaproteobacteria; order Pseudomonadales; family Pseudomonadaceae; genus Pseudomonas; species Pseudomonas sp. KB_12. The sequence goes on from NZ_JBFREY010000004.1 coordinate 101,508, forward strand.
GGGCTTTGGGTTCAGCGGGCTAGCGTTCAGGCCGCTTCGATCTTGCGGCGGTTGTGCTCGACCTTGTCCAGATACTGCTGCAGTTTCTCCTGCTCGACCGGGGTGGTGAACAAGCCCAGCTTGCTGCGGCGCCACAGGATGTCCTGGGCATCGACGGCCCACTCGTCGCTGCACAGGTAGTCGACTTCGCGCGTATAGAGCCCGGCGCCGATGTGCTCACCCAGGTCGCCCAGGTTGTGCACGCCTTCGAGCATGCGCCAGGTGCGGCTGCCGTAGGTGGTGGCCCAGCGGCGGGCGATGTCGGTTGGCAGCCAGTCGAACTTGTCGCGGATCGCCGAGCACAGCGCCTGCGGGGTGGTCATGTTTTCGCCACCGGGGAGGGCCTCTACGGCGGTCCAGCTCGGACGCATCTGGGTGAAGTACGGGGCCAGTTGCGCCATCGCCGATTCGGCCAGTTTGCGGTAGGTGGTCAGCTTGCCGCCGAACACCGACAGCAAGGGGGCTTCTTCACCGCCACCCGACAGCGCCAGGGTGTAGTCGCGGGTCACGGCCGATGGGTTGTCGGATTCGTCGTTGCACAGCGGACGCACCCCGGAATAGCTGTGCAGGATATCGTCGCGGCTGATCTGCTTCTTGAAGTGGGCATTGACCACCTTCAACAGGTAATCGGTTTCGCCCTCGGTGATCGCCACTTTGGCCGGGTCACCGGTGTATTCGCGGTCAGTCGTGCCGATCAGGGTGAACTGGTTCAGGTACGGAATGGTGAACACGATGCGCTGGTCTTCGTTTTGCAGAATGTGCGCATGTTCGCCTTCGTAGAGTTTCGGCACGATCAGGTGGCTGCCCTGGATCAGGCGGATGCCGTAGGGCGATTCCAGCTTCAGGTCATCGCGAATGAACTTGGCGACCCACGGGCCGGCAGCGTTGACCAGTGCCTTGGCGCGGATCGAAAACAGGCTGCCGTCGGCACGTTCCAGGTGCAAGTGCCACAGGCCTTTGCTGCGGCGGGCATTCACGCAGCGCGTGCGGGTGTGGATATGTGCGCCTTTTTCCCGGGCGGCCATGGCGTTGAGTACCACCAGCCGCGCATCGTCGACCCAGCAGTCGGAATATTCGAAACCTTTGGTGATCTCGCTTTTCAATGCGCTGTCGGCACCGAACTTCAGGCTTTTGGAGCCGGCGAGCTGCTCACGCTTGCCCAGGTGATCGTAGAGGAACAGGCCGGCGCGGATCATCCAGGCCGGACGCAGATGCGGGCGGTGAGGCAATACGAAGCGCATTTGCTTGACGATGTGCGGGGCCTTGGTCAGCAGCACTTCGCGCTCGGCCAGCGCTTCGCGCACCAGGCGAAATTCATAATGTTCGAGGTAGCGCAGGCCACCGTGGATCAGCTTGCTGCTGGCCGACGATGTGTGGCTGGCCAGGTCGTCCTTTTCGCAAAGGAACACCGAAAGACCGCGACCGGCAGCGTCCGCGGCAATCCCCACGCCGTTGATACCGCCACCAATGACGGCGATGTCGTAAACCTCGGCGAGAGGGGGCGTAGGCAAGGTAGAAGTGGGCATCGGCTAGCCTCGGGCTCTTGTTCGCAATATTTGAATTCGAACATAAATGTTCATTTGCGAAAATACTAGCCCATAAAGACGGCAACAGCCAGTTAACTTCGATTGAAAATACTGATCAAGAGAAGCTGAAAGGAAAATTTTCGAACATGTAAGGAAGAAGAAGGTGCCTGGGCACGCTGGCGAGAGGGATTTGTGGGAGCAAAGCTTGCTCGCGAAACAGGCGCCTCGTTCTATGTAGAAACTGTGTCGTCTTCATCGCGGGCAAGCCATGCTCCCACAGCAGCCTTGCCACAGGGTATTGAGGAGGTGGTCAGACCACCTCCAGCCGAATCTTGTGCTGGCTCAGCAATTGCGCCAGGGCCGGCACGGGTTGCTGGTCGGTCACCAGGCAGTCGATCAAGCTGATAGGCCCCAGGCGGACCATGGCGTTGCGCCCGAATTTGCTGGAGTCCGCCGCCAGCAGCACTTGTCGGGCGTTGGCGATGATGGCTTGGGAAACCCGCACTTCCTGGTAGTCGAAGTCCAGCAGGCTGCCGTCTTCATCGATCCCGCTGATGCCCACCAGGGCAAAGTCGACCTTGAACTGGTTGATGAAGTCGACGCTGGCCTGGCCCACCACGCCGCCGTCACGCCGTACGTTGCCGCCGGCGATCAGGACTTCGAAGTCGTCCTTGGCGCTGAGGATCGAAGCCACGTGCAGGTTATTGGTGATGACCTTCAGATGGTTGTGATTGAGCAGCGCCCGGGCAATGGATTCGGTGGTGGTGCCGATGTTGATGAACAGCGAGGCATGATCGGGGATCTGGGCGGCGATGGCTTCGGCGATGCGTTGCTTCTCGTCGCGCATCTGATCGGCGCGCATGGCGTAGGCGGTGTTTTCCACGCTTGAATCGTAGGCGGCGCCGCCGTGGTAGCGACGCAGCAGGTTCACTTCCGCCAGTTGGTTGATATCGCGGCGAATGGTTTGCGGGGTGACGACGAATAGCTGCGCCATTTCCTCGATGCTGACATAGCCGCGTTCGCGGACCAGTTCGAGGATTTGCTGTTGGCGGGGAGGCAGATTCATGGGGCTTCCTTTGGGCTGCCGTACAAAATTTGCCCATGATGCCGCAGGAATCCACTCCCGACCAGTTTCAGAACCTTATAAGGCTTTATTCAGCGTCTTCATGGGGTTCCCAATCGCGGGTGCGGCTGACCGCTTTCTGCCAGCCGGCGTAGAGTTTTTCCTTCGCCTGTTCGTCCAGTTGTGGTTCGAATACACGCTCGATCACCGCTTTGCCGCGCAGTTCTTCCAGGGTGCCCCAGAAGCCGCACGCCAGGCCGGCCAAATACGCAGCACCCAGGGCGGTGGTTTCACGCATTTTCGGGCGCTCGACCTGGGTACCCAGGATGTCGGCCTGGAACTGCATCAGGAAGTTGTTTGCCACCGCGCCACCGTCCACGCGCAGGGCCTTGAGGCGTTCCCCCGAATCCTGCTGCATGGCATCGAGTACGTCGCGGGTCTGGTAGGCAATCGACTCCAGCGCTGCGCGAATGATGTGGTCGACGCGTACGCCGCGGGTCAGGCCAAACAGCGCGCCACGGGCATAGGGGTCCCAATACGGGGCGCCCAGGCCGGTGAAGGCGGGCACCAGGTACACACCGTTGCTGTCCTTGACCTTGTTGGCAAAGTATTCGGTATCCAGCGCATCGTTGATGATTTTCAGCTCATCGCGCAGCCACTGGACCGTGGAGCCGCCATTGAAGACCGCACCTTCCAGGGCGTAGGCAACTTCGCCGCGCGGGCCACAGGCGATGGTGGTGAGCATGCCGTGATTGGATTTGACGGCCTTGCTGCCGGTGTTCATCAGCAGGAAACAGCCGGTGCCGTAGGTGTTTTTCGCCTGGCCTGGCTCCACGCACATCTGGCCGAAAAGCGCCGCCTGCTGGTCGCCGGCAATGCCGCCGATGGCGATGCCGCTCTTGGTGCGGCCATAGATCTCCGAGGACGATTTCACTTGCGGGAGCATTTCGCGGGGGATGTCGAGGATGTCGAGCATCTTCGCGTCCCATTCCAGCGAGTGAATGTTGAAGAGCATGGTGCGCGAGGCGTTGGTGTAGTCGGTGACGTGGACCTTGCCGCCGGTGAATTTCCAGATCAGCCAGCTGTCGACGGTGCCGAACAGCAGTTCACCGTTGCGCGCACGCTCGCGGCTGCCTTCGACGTTGTCCAGGATCCACTTGAGCTTGGTGCCGGAAAAGTACGGGTCGGTGACCAGGCCGGTGGTTTGGCTGATGTATTGCTCGTGGCCATCGCGCTTGAGCTGCTGGCAGATTTCGGTACTGCGGCGGCATTGCCAGACGATGGCGTTGTAGATCGGCCGGCCGGTGGTCTTGTCCCAGACCACGGTGGTTTCACGCTGGTTGGTGATGCCGATGGCGGCCACCTGGTCATGGTGCAGGCCGGCCTGGGCGAGGGCTTCGACCATGACCGCGCTCTGGGTGGCGAAGATTTCCATCGGGTCATGTTCGACCCAGCCGGCCTGCGGATAATGCTGGGCGAATTCGCGCTGGGCGGTGCAGACCACGTTGGCGTCACGGTCGAAGATGATCGCCCGCGAGCTGGTCGTACCCTGGTCGAGGGCAATGATGTAGTTCTTGTTCTGGATATCGGTCATGTCGATTGCCTTGGGACGTAAATTAGGGAAGAAGCCACGGTGCAGGCTGGAATGGCAGGAGCCTGCGCCGACTGTTTCAGGATGTTCTGGGCTTGCCGTCAATGGCCGGTTCTGCATCCTTTGTAGCAGTTATGGCGCTGGGCAGGTGGCGGGCAATCAGGCCGCGATAAGCCGCAGCACCCAGGCACGCACCCGCAATCGGGGCAAAAATCGGAACCAGGAAGTACGGGATGTCGCGTCCACCCGTGAGGGAAATTTCACCCCAGCCGGCGAAGAAAGTCATCAGTTTAGGACCGAAGTCCCGCGCCGGGTTCATCGCAAAGCCTGTCAGCGGCCCCATGGAGCTGCCGATCACCGCAATCAACAGGCCGATCAGCAGTGGCGCCAGTGGGCCGCGAGGCAAACCATTGTTGTCATCGGTCAGGGACATGATCACTCCCATCAGGATGGCCGTGATGATCACCTCCACGAGGAAGGCCTGGCCGGTGGACAGTGCGGCGTGCGGGTAGGTGGAAAACACCGAGGCCAGTTCGAGGCTGGCTTCGGTGCCTCGAATCATGTGCCGAGACTGTTCGAAATCGAAGAATAGGTTGCTGTACAGCGTGTAGACCAGAAGTGCGCCGCAGAAAGCGCCGGCCACTTGGGAGAGCATATAGAAAGGCAGTTTGCGCTTTTCGAAGCCGGTGAAAATGCACAGGGCAATGCTGACGGCGGGGTTGAGATGGGCGCCGGAAATGCCCGCGCTCAGATAGATCGCCATGCTGACACCGACACCCCAGATGAGGCTGATTTCCCACAAACCGAAGCTGGCACCCGCTACCTTGAGGGCCGCGACGCAACCAGTGCCGAAAAAAATCAGTAGGGCAGTGCCCAGGAATTCAGCCAGGCATTGGCTGGACAGGGACGGCTGTTGTAAAGCAGTTGTCATTCAAACCTCGGTTTTTTGTTGTTTTGCTGCGCCTTCGATAAAGCTCGATTGCGCGATCTCCGCCGAGGCAGGATCCCCATCCTGATCTCGGGTTGCTGCTTGAGACCTGCGATATGACTTTCAGTTTCGAAAAAATATAGACAAGAAACGCTGGTGTCAAAGGTCGAAAGTGAACCGTCGGTCACATTTCAACTATTCGTGGCGTGAATGACTCTTCCACTGACGGTGGGGTACCGGTACTCGCGACCCCGTCCCAAGCCTTTTCATTGGCGATGGCTTAGAATCCGGCCACTCTTTTTTCATTTCCTTGTCAGGAGCAGTCATGACACCCGCGTTGGATCTGCTTAAGAAAGTGCGCGCCGAACATCGTATCCACAGTTATGAACACGATCCCAAGGCCGCGTCCTACGGCCTGGAAGCGGCGGAAAAGCTCGGCCTGGATCCGGCGCAGGTGTTCAAGACGTTGTTGGCGGCCAGCGAAAAGGGTGAGCTGTTGGTGGCGGTGGTGCCCGTGGCCGGAAGCCTGGATTTGAAAGGCCTGGCCCATGCCGCCGGGGTGAAAAAGGTCGAGATGGCCGACCCAGCCGCTGCGCAGCGTTCGACCGGTTATCTACTGGGTGGGATCAGCCCGCTGGGGCAGAAGAAGCGCCTGCGCACTTTTATCGACAGTTCGGCACAGCCGCTCGCCAGTATGTTTGTCAGTGCGGGAAGGCGCGGCTTGGAAGTCGAGTTGGCGCCTTCGGTATTGAAGGAGCACACCGGGGCGGCGTTTGCCGATATTGGGCGTGCTTGAATAGAGCCGGGTGGCTGCTGCGCAGCCAAGCGGGAGCAAGCTCCCTCGCCACAGGGGTAAGGCTTGAGCTTTATCTGTGTTTTCATCGGCTCTGTAGGGTGAAAATTCTACTGATCTGTCACTGGATAAGCTGCGCCGCTGCACCGCATGCTGGCGCATCAAAAAAAGGAGAAGTGCCATGCAGCTTGCGTTTCATCAGGTCGATGCGTTCAGTGACCGGCCGTTCGGCGGTAACCCGGCGATGGTCTATCGCCTCGACGGCTGGCTTGCCGATGACTTGATGCAGAAGATCGCCGCCGAACATAACCTGGCTGAAACCGCGTTTCTGGTGCGTGAAGGCCAGCATTGGCATATCCGCTGGTTCACGCCCGCCACCGAAGTCCCTCTGTGCGGGCACGCCACGTTGGCCAGCGCTTATGTACTGTTCGAGGTCTACCACGAAACGGTCGAACGACTGGATTTCATCTGCAAGTCCGGTTCGTTGAGCGTTACGCGCGAGGGTGACCGGTTGTGGCTGGATTTTCCGGCCGTCGTGCCTGCCGAGTTGGGCGCGTCCTTGGCCGTCCAGAGTGCCTTGGGTGTCGAAGCGGTGGACGTGCTGAGCTCCAACGAACTGTTCGTGGTGCTGGAGTCGGAGCAAGCGGTGCTCGATTGCAAGCCGGACATGGCGGCCCTGGCAAAGCTGCCTTGGCCCGGCGCTATCGTGACCGCGCCGGGGAGCAAGCATGATTTTGTCTCGCGCTATTTTGCCCCGGCGATCGGCATCAACGAAGATCCAGTCACCGGCTCGACCCACTGCAGCCTGATTCCCTATTGGTCCAAACGCTTGGGCAAGCACGGCCTGACGGCTTACCAATGCTCGGCCCGGGGCGGGGCGTTGTTCTGCCGCTTGGAGGGTGAGCGGGTGAAGATCGGCGGGAATGCGACGTTGGTGGCCAGTGGGACGTTGATACTGGGTTGATGGCATTCCCCGCTGGTTTGCGCCCTGTAGGAGCTGGCGAAGCCTGCGATCTTTTGATCTTTTGATCTTTTGATCTTTCGCTTGAAATTCAAGTGGCTGGGGAAAGATCGCAGCCTCGTTCCGCTCGTCAGCTCCTACAGGCTATAGCGCCGCACACCGCTGTCCACCGGCGGGATGTGCGCCGCGGTGCTGCCTGAGGCCTGGAACAGCACCAGGTGTTCAGCCGCCACGCGGATGCCGACACTGTCCCCGAGCTGATGGTCGGCGTGGCTGGGGAAGATCGATTCCAGTTGCGCGCCTGTGGGCAATTGCAGGCGATACAAGGTTGAAGCGCCCAGGAAGGTCTTGCCGACAATGCTGGCGGTGAGCGTGCTCTCCGGTGCGTAGACGATATCGTCTGGGCGCAGCAACACATCCACCGCTCCGCCGATGGGCCAGGTGTAGGCTCGGTTACCGCGCAGGGTGCCCAACTCGGTTTGCACCGATTCCGGGCTGTCGAGCCGGCCGCGAATGAAGTAGCCCTGGCCAATGAAGCTGGCGACGAATGGTGTCAGCGGTTCGTGATACAGGTTGTAGGGCGTGTCCCACTGTTCCAGTCGACCTTCCTTGAATACCCCGACATGATCACTCACGGCGAAGGCTTCTTCCTGATCGTGTGTGACCAGGATCGCGCTGGTGCCGCGGGCCTTGAGAATATCCCGCACTTCATGGCTGAGCTTGCGTCGCAACTCGCCATCGAGGTTGGAGAACGGCTCATCGAGCAACAGCAGTTGTGGTTCTGGTGCCAGCGCGCGGGCCAGGGCCACACGCTGTTGCTGGCCGCCGGACAACTCATGGGGAAAGCGCTTGCCCAGGTGCTTCAGGTTGACCAGTTCCAGCAACTCTTCGACGACGCGATCCTTGTCCGGATGCTTGCGAATGCCAAAGGCGATGTTCTCGGCCACGCTCAGGTGGGGAAACAGGGCATAGTCCTGGAACACCATGCCGATACGGCGTTTTTCCGGGGCTAGGGTGAAACCGGCTCGGGAAATGGTTTCCCCTGCCAGTTGGATTTCACCCTCGTGCACTGGTTCGAAGCCGGCGATGGCACGCAACGTGGTGGTCTTGCCGCACCCGGACGAACCGAGCAGGCAACCGATATCGCCGGCATTGAGGTGCAGGTTGAGGTTCTGCACGACCCGCTGGTTTTGGTAACCGCAGGCCAGGTCATGCAAATTCAGCAGCAGCGAATGGCTCATGCGTGGTGATACGCCGGCTCGACAAGGAACTCGAGCAGTGCCTTTTGCGCGTGAAGTCGATTTTCTGCCTGGTCCCAGGCCACCGAGCGCGGATCGTCCAGCAAATCGAAACTGATCTCCTCGCCACGGTGGGCCGGCAGGCAGTGCATGAACAGCACGTCGGCATCCGCCAGGTCGAGCAAAGCCCGGTTGACCTGCAGCGGCGCGAACAACTCGAGGCGCTTGGCGGTTTCTTCTTCCTGGCCCATGGAGGTCCAGACGTCAGTGCTCACCAGGTGCGCACCGGCCACGGCCTGTTTGGGATCACGCACGATGGTCACCCGGTCCCCGGCCTTGGCCAGCAACTCGGCATTGGGGTCAAAACCTTCGGGGCAGGCAACGCGCAGTTGGAAGTCGAACTGCAGCGCCGCTTCTATATAGCTGTTGCACATGTTGTTGCCATCGCCGATCCAGGCCACGGTCTTGCCCTGGATCGAGCCACGGTGCTCGAGGAAGGTCTGCATGTCGGCCAGCAACTGGCAGGGGTGCAGGTCGTCGGACAGGCCGTTGATCACCGGTACGCGGGAATGGGCCGCGAACTCGGTCAGGGTGCTGTGGGCAAAGGTACGGATCATCATCGCGTCCAGCATGCTCGACATGACGATGGCGCAATCGCTGATGGGTTCGCCGCGGCCCAGTTGGGTGTCGCGGGGCGACAGGAAGATCGCCTGGCCGCCCAGTTGGATCATGCCGGCTTCGAAAGAGATGCGGGTGCGGGTCGATGACTTCTCGAAGATCATCCCCAGCACGCGGTTTTTCAAGGGCTCGAACAGTACGCCGCGGTTACGCAGGTCCTTGAGCTCCACGCCTCGACGGATCACGCCGAGCAACTCATCGGGCGTGAAATCCATCAGGGAGAGAAAGTGCCTTGCGCTCATGATTGACTACCTTTTTGTAACTGACCGCAGATGCTCAAAGCCTTGTTTATTCAAAAAACGGGCGAGACCTGCGGCAAAAGCCGCACGGGGCGACGAAATAGGGGAAGGCGCGATCTTATAATTAAATGTCGCGTCTTACCAATAGGGCTACGGTTTTTGGGGATTTCAGCGAGGCCATCACGCGAATGCGATGGCATATTTGTGGCCGGTTTCCTGACAGCAGCGACCCATTTGTACACTGGCGTTGCTTGGCTTGGCAATCAAGCGCGGCGGGCGTGCCATGGATGAGAGTCGGTTTGCGCCGTGGCGTCCCAGCCTTTCGCCTGTCTGCTGGTGGCTGTGAAACATTTCCTAATGCAAAGGCCTGGGTTATAAATGAGCCTCAGCGGCACAGGAGCCCGAAATGGATTCGAAAGAGCAACAATTGATGGAATTGCTGGGGCTGACTGCACGCTCGCTGACGCACCTGACGGCTTCGGTGACTTCCATGTCATTCGAATTGCTGCGCAGCGATGATGAGGTGACCAAGGCTGCGGGACGTCGGATGATCGACCGCATGGCCACTATCAGCAGCGGCCTCGACGAGCATTGGCGGCTTATTGGCGAGCTCACGGGTGTGCCCATTGCCCAGGAGCAGGTGGAAACCGTCGAAGAAATCCAGATGCTGGCACCGCCTTCCGATCAGCCTTGACGCCCTCTCATCGGTGGGCCTGATGCCCGGCAATTCACAGGACGAACGTCGCTGGCGCTGCCGGGAATCACGCGCCATAGTTTTGTTCCCGCGGCCGAAAGCGCCCGCCACGAATAAAACAGAGACTGGCCATGACCAAGACTCTCCACCACCGTGCGTGCCACCTGTGTGAAGCCATCTGCGGCTTGACCCTCGAAACCACCGAAACCGACGGCCAGGGCCTGGCGATCACCTCGATCAAGGGCGATGCGCTGGACACCTTCAGCCGCGGTCACATCTGCCCCAAGGCGGTGGCCCTGCAAGATATCCAGAACGATCCAGACCGGCTGCGCCAGCCCATGCAGCGCGTTGGCAATGAATGGCAACCCATTGCCTGGGACGACGCCTTCGCGTTGGTGGCCGAGCGCCTGGCGGATATCCAGGCGCGCCACGGCCAGAACGCGGTGGCGGTCTACCAGGGCAACCCCAGCGTGCATAACTATGGGCTGATGACCCACAGCAACTATTTCCTGGGCCTGTTGAAAACCCGCAGCCGTTTCTCGGCGACTTCGGTGGACCAACTGCCCCATCACCTGACCAGCTATTTGATGTACGGCCACGGCCTGCTGCTGCCGATTCCGGACATCGACCACACCGACTTCATGCTGATCCTGGGCGGCAACCCGCTGGCTTCCAACGGCAGCATCATGACCGTGCCGGACGTGGAGAAGCGCCTCAAGGCGATCCAGGCCCGTGGCGGCAAGGTGGTGGTGGTCGATCCGCGTCGCAGCGAAACGGCGGCCATTGCCAACCAGCACGTCTTTGTACGCCCCGGCGGTGATGCTGCGCTGCTGTCTGGTTTGCTCAATACATTGTTCAGCGAAGGCCTGACCCGTGACAGTCACCTGCCGGTGGACGGCCTGGACGAGGTGCGCGAGGCCGTCGCCACGTTCACGGCTGAAGCCATGAGCCCGCTCTGTGCGGTGCCTGCAGCGCAGATCCGGCAATTGGCCCGGGACTTCGCCGCCGCGCCGTCAGCGGTGTGCTACGGGCGAATGGGGGTCTCGACCCAGGCGTTTGGCACGCTGTGCCATTGGCTGATCCAGGTGATAAATCTGGTCACCGGCAATCTTGATCGGGTGGGCGGGGCGCTGTGCACCGAGCCGGCGGTGGACCTGGTCGCTACCACCTCGGGCGGGCATTTCAACCGTTGGCAGAGCCGGGTGTCCGGGCGTCCCGAGTACTCAGGGGAGTTGCCGGTGTCGGCCCTGGCCGAGGAGATGCTCACCGAGGGTGAAGGCCAGATTCGTGCGCTGGTCACCGTGGCCGGCAACCCGGTGTTGTCCACACCCAACGGGCGGCAACTGGAACAGGCCCTGGACGGGCTGGAGTTCATGGTCAGCCTCGATTTGTACATCAACGAAACCACACGTTACGCCGACCTGATCCTGCCCTCGACCTCGGCCCTGGAGAACGATCATTACGACACCACGTTCAACCTGTTCGCGGTGCGCAACGTGACCCGTTTCAACCGGGCGATCCTGCCCAAGCCCGAGGGTGCGCTGCACGATTGGGAAATCTTCGTCGGCCTGGCCAAGGCCTTTGCCGCCCGAACCGGCAAGGAACTCAAGCCGACCATGCCGCCGGCGCAGATGATCGATTTCGGCCTGCGTAGCGGGGCGTATGGCGACGCCTCGCCGCACAAGCTGTCCCTGACGACCCTGTTCGATCATCCCCATGGCATCGACCTCGGTGCGCTCAAGCCCAACCTGGCAGCACGCCTGAAAACCGAAAACCAACGTGTGCAGGCCGCGCCAGCGGTGATTCTTGCCGACCTTGTGCGCTTTGCCGCGTTGCAGGCGCCAAAACCGGACGAGTTGCTGATGATTGGCCGCCGCCATGTGCGCAGCAACAACTCCTGGATGCATAATTTTCATCGACTGGTGAAGGGCAAGCCACGTCATCAGTTGCTGATGCACCCGGATGACCTCGCCAGTCGCGGTCTTGAGGACGGGCAGCGCGTGACCGTCAGTTCGCGGGTGGGCATCATCGAAGTCGAGGTGCTGGGCAGCTTGGACATGATGAAAGGCGTGGTCAGCCTGCCCCATGGCTGGGGTCATGCCCGGCCGGGCGTGCAGATGACCATCGCCAGCGGACAACCGGGCTCCAGCGCCAACGACCTGACCGATGATTGTCAGCTCGATGAGTTGTCCGGCAACGCGGCGCTTAACGGCGTTCCGGTGAAGGTGGCAGCTGCGTAAAATTGTCTCTGGAGCAGGTTCGGCTTTCCGTTACAATGCGTCACCGTGTCGACAACTTAAGTCGCAAAAGTTTTAAGCCGAGGTGCTCCATGGATATCATCGAAACGATTAAAGACCAGATTGCCAACAACACCATCCTGCTTTACATGAAAGGCTCGCCGAACGCGCCACAGTGCGGTTTCTCGGCCAAGGCTGCTCAGGCTGTGATGGCGTGTGGCGAGAAGTTTGCCTACGTGGACATCCTGCAGAACCCGGAAATCCGCGCCAACCTGCCCAAGTACGCCAACTGGCCAACCTTCCCACAGCTGTGGGTGGGTGGTGAGCTGATCGGTGGTAGCGACATCATGACCGAGATGGCCGCTGACGGCTCTCTGCAGGCCACGATCAAGGCAGCTGTGGAAGCAGCAGCGGCGAACAAGACCGAAGCCTGATTCATGGATGTATGAAACCATGTGGGAGCGAGCTTGCTCGCGATAGCGGTAGGTCAGTCAGTATTTCTTACCTGATCCACCGCTATCGCGAGCAAGCTCGCTCCCACAGTGGATTTAGGTGGGCCTGGAAACCCAGGCAATAAAAAGCCCCGCCTCTCGAAAGAGGGCGGGGCTTTTTAGTGGCTTGCTTTCGGAGAAACTTACTCTTCACCCATCTGCGATTGCAGGTAGTTCTCAAGACCGACTTTGTCGATCAGGCCCAGTTGGGTTTCCAGCCAGTCGATGTGTTCTTCCTCGGACTCGAGAATGTCTTCCAGCAGTTCACGGCTGCCGAAGTCACCAACGCTTTCGCAATGGGCGATGGCGACTTTCAGGTCCTTGTGGCCTTCGCGCTCGATTTTCAGGTCGCACTCAAGCATCTCGCGGGTGTGTTCGCCGATGTGCAGCTTGCCCAGGTCCTGGACGTTCGGCAGGCCTTCGAGGAACAGGATGCGCTTGATCAGCTTGTCCGCGTGCTTCATCTCGTCGATGGATTCGTGGTACTCGTGCTTGCCCAGCTTGTTCAGGCCCCAATCCTCGTACATGCGCGCATGCAGGAAGTATTGGTTGATCGCGACCAGCTCATTGGCAAGGATCTTGTTGAGATGCTGGATGACTGTAATGTCGCCTTTCATGATGAGGCCTGCCCTGTAATAGCTGTGTATAAGGCAGAGTTTGAGCCGCGCATTTACGAGTGTCAAACCTAAGTTATTGAATAATAAATGAAAATTAATCGGAATAAGAATGTTTGTGTTCCGCGTCTGGACGCTAAGCATTTGATTTGCAGGCATAAAAAAACCGGACACTGGGTCCGGTTCCTTGAAAACTATTTATTACGCGTTATTACGCAGCGGTAAATTCTACCGGGTAGGGGATCGAGGCCTGTGCCGTTTGCACTTTGGCGAGGGTTTCACGAACCACTTCCTTGGCCAGGCAGGCACATTTGCCGCATTGGCTGGCTACGCCGGTGGCCTGGCGGACTTCGCGATAGCTGCAGCAACCTTCGTAGATCGCTTCGCGGATTTGCCCGTCGGTGACGCCAGTGCAGAGGCATACATACATAAGTGAGAACCGTCGCTGGTTGTGACTCAATTGAGACGGATCTTAATGTTAACGAGAATGATTGTCAAAGTGGTTTCTCAAGGTCTTGCGCCAGAGCGTTGCCGGGCTGACGAACGGTTTATCCAGGACGACTGATGCGGCATGAAACCGGACGGCGATTTTTCGATACCACCGAAAAACCGTTGAAGACAGTCCAAATGCGCGGTGTATGATGATCGGCCCTTGCAAGCGGGTTCGTGTCACAGGGCTGTCGCCTGAGGGTGGCAGGCTGGCCCGGACCTTGTTTTCACGCTATTACATCAGGAGATATCCAATGAGCGTACTCGTAGGCAAACAAGCCCCAGACTTCACCGTTCCAGCCGTCCTCGGCAACGGCGAAATCGTCGACAGCTTCACCCTGTCCTCGGCCATCAAAGGCAAATACGGCCTGGTGTTCTTCTATCCACTGGACTTCACCTTCGTCTGCCCGTCCGAGCTGATCGCACTGGATCACCGCATGGATGATTTCAAGGCGCGCAACGTCGAAGTGGTCGCTGTTTCGATCGACTCGCACTTCACCCACAACGCCTGGCGCAACACCCCGATCAACAATGGCGGTATCGGTCAGGTGAAATACACCATGGCTGCCGACATGAAGCACGAAATCGCCAAGGCCTATGACGTTGAATCCGAAGGCGGCGTGGCCTTCCGTGGCGCGTTCCTGATCGACGACAAAGGCGTTGTCCGTTCGCAGATCATCAACGACCTGCCACTGGGCCGTAACATGGAAGAACTGATCCGTCTGGTCGACGCGCTGCAATTCCACGAAGAGCACGGCGAAGTCTGCCCGGCCAACTGGAAAAAAGGCGACAAGGGCATGACCGCTTCGCCTGAAGGCGTTGCCGCTTACCTGGGCGAGCACAGCGACAAGCTGTAAGCGCACCGAGGCATAAAAAAACCGGCTCATGATGGGCCGGTTTTTTTATGGGTGTTTCAAACTTGTCGGCTGAAACACAGAACCTTATGGCGAGGTGATTTATCTGTGGGAGCAAGGCTTGCCCGCGATGGCAGCGATGCGGTCTTCAAAAACCGAGTCGCCTGTGTCGCGAGCAAGCTTTGCTCCCACGGGCCGTCACAATGGCTCTACTAGTCAGTCGTCGAAATCCTGCCAGCCACCCATCTCTTTCCACCGGTTGACGATGCCGCAGAACAGCTCGGCGGTCTTCTCGGTGTCGTAGCGGGCCGAGTGGGCTTCACGGCCATCGAAATCGATGTCGGCGGCCTGGCACGCCTTGGCCAGGACGGTCTGGCCGTACGCCAGGCCAGCCAGGGTCGCGGTGTCGAAGCTGGAGAACGGGTGGAACGGGTTGCGCTTCATGTCCAGGCGCGCGACGGCGGCGTTGAGGAAGCCCAGGTCGAAGCTGCTGTTGTGGCCGACCAGGATCGCTCGCTTGCAACCGTTGGCCTTGAGCGCCTTGCGCACGCCACGGAAGATGTCGGTCAGGGCCGTTTCTTCGCTGACTGCCATGCGCAACGGGTGGTCGAGCTTGATCCCGGTGAACTCCAGGGCCGCTGCTTCGACGTTGGCGCCTTCGAACGGCTCGACACGGAAGAAATAGGTGTGGTCAGGGAACACAAAGCCTTTTTCATCCATGCCAATGGTGGTCGCGGCGATTTCCAGCAAGGCGTCGGTGGCGGAGTTGAAACCGCCGGTTTCTACGTCGACGACGACCGGCAGGTAGCCACGGAACCGAGCAGCCATAGGGTGACGGGCGCCGCCCGAACCACCGTTGCCGTCCAGTTCGTCGTCGAAATGATCTTCACTCACACGTTTTCCTCCAGCAGGCGCCAGCGCAGTTTTTCACCGGCGCGCAGCGGGATGACAGCCAGATCGCCGAAAGGCAGGCTGGCGGGGGCGGTCCATTCGTCACGGACCAGGGTAATACGATCGGTGTTCACCGGCAGGCCATAGAAGCGTGGGCCATGCAGGCTGGCGAAGCCTTCGAGTTTGTCCAGCGCGTTGCGCTGTTCGAAGGCTTCGGCGTACATCTCGATGGCGGCATAGGCGGTGTAGCAACCGGCGCAACCGCAGGCCGCTTCCTTGGCGTGCTGGGCGTGGGGTGCCGAGTCGGTGCCGAGGAAAAACTTGGCGCTGCCGCTGGTGGCGGCGTCCAGCAAGGCTTCCTGGTGGGTATTGCGCTTGAGGATCGGCAGGCAATAGAAGTGCGGCCGGATCCCGCCCACCAGCATGTGGTTGCGGTTGTACAGCAGGTGATGGGCGGTAATGGTCGCGCCGACGTTGGCCGGGGCCTCGTTGACGAACTGCACGGCATCGCCGGTGGTGATGTGTTCGAACACCACCTTGAGGGTCGGGAAGCGCTCCACGACGCGGCGCATGTGCTCGTCGATGAAGATTTTCTCGCGGTCGAACACGTCGACGTCGCCCCGGGTGACTTCACCATGGATCAACAACGGCATGCCGACTTCGGCCATGGCCTCCAGCGCCGGGAAGATCTTGTCGATGCTGGTGACGCCGGAATCGGAGTTGGTGGTGGCACCGGCCGGGTACAGCTTGGCGGCATGGACGAAGCCGCTGGCCTTGGCCTCGCGGATTTCTTCGGGCTGGGTGCGGTCGGTGAGGTAAAGCACCATCAACGGTTCGAAGCGGCTGCCAGCAGGGCGTGCGGCGAGGATGCGCTGGCGATAGCCGTCGGCCTCGGCGGCGTTGCGCACTGGCGGAACCAGGTTAGGCATGATGATTGCGCGCCCGAAGGTGCGCGCGACATCGGCGACGGTATGGGTCAACACAGCACCATCGCGAAGATGAATATGCCAGTCGTCGGGACGCAGCAGGGTCAGGCGGTCGGACATTGGGGGGCTTCCAGGCGGGTCAAACTGTGGGAATGCTACCGGAAAAGACCGATTCAGGCACCCGCTATCAAGTTCTGGCACAACTTACCGATAGCTCCTACAGGTGTGCCACGAATCCGTGCAGTGCGCCGGACAGGCGTCATGCCCTCGGCATGCGTCGATCTTTGTATAAAAGTCAGTGGAGCCTCCCGTGCGCCAGCGTTATCTAGCCTTGCTCAGTGTGTTTGCCAGCCTTCCCGCCATGGCGCTCACTTTCCAGACCCGTCTGGAGAGCATTGAGTGGACGGTCGAAGGTGACAAGTTCGAGTGCCGGCTGAGCCAGCCGATCGCTGATTTTGGCAGTGGCGAATTCGTGCGCCGGGCGGGCGAACAGGCGACGTTTCGCCTCAAGACCTATAACCCGATGCTTGGCGGCGGTTCGGCAACCTTGCTGGCGGCCGCCGCACCATGGCAGCCGGGGCGGGGCGATATCAACCTGGGCTCGGTCAGCATCGGCAGCGGCGACGTACTATTCAACAGCTCCCAGGTCCAGGCTGGCCGTTTGATCAGTGGGCTGATGGAAGGTCGCAGCCCCGTGGTGCGCCGCAACACCGAGGACGGGCGAGTCTCGGAAGTCCGCCTGCTGCCGGTGCGTTTCAGCAAGGCCTTCAACGACTATCAAGGCTGCGTGGCAAAACTGTTGCCAAAGAATTTCGAGCAGGTGAAGCAGACACAGATCGGCTTCCCCGGCGAAGCTGTCGAGCTCGATGCCCATGCCAAGGCACAGCTGCAGGTGATGCTCGACTTCATCAAGGCCGATCCAAGCGTCAATCATGTCGAGCTTGACGGCCACTCCGACAACAGCGGCAACCGCCTGACCAACCGTGAGCTGTCACGCCGCCGGGCCCTGGCGGTCCAGGACTTCTTCAAGGCCAATGGCTTCCAGGAGTCGCAGATTACCCTGCGCTTCCACGGCGAGCGTTATCCCCTGGTGCCCAACACCAACGCCGCCAACCGAGCCAAGAACCGTCGCGTAGTCGTGCGCCTGGAGCGCGTGGCGCCGACTGATGCGCCGGCACCGCAGGCACCCGCCGCGCAGCCCGCGCCCGCTGCGGCGCCCGCCAAGGCTCCGGCGCCAACCGCAGCGCCGGCCAAGACGCCCGCTGGGGCGACGGCGCGGACGTCCTGAGTCGATTTTGACCGTCGCGCAATCGACATAATCTGTCGCTTCGTCGTCATAAGCTGTCGCGCCCCTGTAAATTATCCGCGCTGGACGTTAGACTTCCCGGCTTTCCGTACAACCCGTGGAGTGATGGCATGGCGGACGTAAACAAGGTCGTTCTGGCGTATTCCGGCGGCCTGGACACTTCGGTGATCCTCAAGTGGCTGCAGGACACTTATAACTGCGAAGTGGTGACCTTCACCGCTGACCTGGGGCAGGGCGAAGAAGTCGAGCCTGCACGCGCCAAGGCCCAGGCCATGGGCGTCAAAGAGATCTACATCGATGACCTGCGCGAAGAATTCGTCCGCGACTTCGTGTTCCCGATGTTCCGCGCCAACACCGTTTACGAAGGCGAGTACCTGCTGGGTACCTCCATCGCCCGTCCGTTGATCGCCAAGCGCCTGATCGAAATCGCCAACGAAACCGGCGCCGATGCCATTTCCCATGGCGCCACCGGCAAAGGCAACGACCAGGTGCGTTTCGAGCTGGGTGCCTATGCCCTCAAGCCAGGCGTGAAAGTCATTGCCCCGTGGCGTGAATGGGACTTGCTGTCCCGTGAAAAACTGATGGACTACGCCGAGAAGCACGCGATTCCGATCGAGCGCCACGGCAAGAAAAAATCCCCGTACTCGATGGATGCCAACCTGCTGCACATCTCCTATGAAGGCGGCGTGCTGGAAGACACCTGGACCGAGCACGAAGAAGACATGTGGCGCTGGACCGTCTCCCCGGAGAAGGCTCCCGATACCCCGCAATACCTGGAACTGACCTATCGCAACGGCGATATCGTCGCTCTGGACGGCGTTGAGATGAGCCCGGCCACCGTGCTGGCAACCCTGAACCGCATCGGTGGCGAACACGGCATCGGTCGTCTGGACATCGTCGAAAACCGCTATGTGGGCATGAAGTCCCGCGGCTGCTACGAAACCCCGGGCGGCACCATCATGCTGCGCGCCCACCGGGCGATCGAGTCGATCACCCTGGACCGCGAAGTGGCTCACCTCAAAGACGAGTTGATGCCCAAGTACGCCAGCCTGATCTACACCGGCTACTGGTGGAGCCCAGAGCGCCTGATGCTGCAACAGATGATCGACGCCTCCCAGGCTCACGTGAATGGCGTGGTACGCCTGAAGCTGTACAAGGGCAACGTGATCGTCACCGGGCGCAAGTCCGACGAGTCGTTGTTCGATGCCAACATCGCGACCTTCGAAGAAGACGGCGGTGCCTACAACCAGGCTGACGCGGCCGGCTTCATCAAGCTCAACGCCCTGCGCATGCGCATCGCGGCGAACAAGGGTCGCAAGCTGTTCTGACCCTGGTGACATGAAAAACGGCCTGCCATGAGCAGGCCGTTTTTTTTGCCCTTTTTTTTGTGTGGCCTTTGTTGCGGCGCTTCCCCCGCTCGCTCATTCATCCTGCCTGTGCGTTGCCAGGCCTGCGTTGCTGTAGATGACGTACACGACGATGCCGGCGTGTTTCAAATGTCTTGATCGACAAGTCTCGATCGGACGTTTCGATTGGCTGCATACGATACAAAGGGTGTCTGGTTCGCGCCTGCGTCGATGAAGACGTATCACCAGCAGTTCCTTGACGTCGTCCGCCCGACGTAGTTGTCGTTTGCGTCGACAGGGCGAATCATCCATGGTCTTTATGAAGTGTTTGTTCTTGCGAAAATCCGAAGGTGAATACAAGGAACGGTAATTGAAGTTGAGCGTTATGAAAAAAAGCAGCAATAGGTAAAAAGGAAAGCTGATCAGGAACCACAGATAATATTCACGATCCTGGTCATCCAGAAAGGGCAGGGAAATCGCTGCGGAAGTTTCGGATAAAGTAGCGAATATGGCGATGAGGGTCATGGGGTTGGTTATAGTCTTCAAAGGTTTGTTCATGGTTAATGCTCATGGAATACTTGTGCTCGGTGAGTGGGTTGGAAAGTGGTTGTCCATGCCGAATAAATATAGGCATGGTCGCAATGGCTGCCCATGTTGGATGTCAGGCGCCTGAGTATGTTTTATATAGGATTTCCCTTCCTTAAGTGAGTGGAAGGCAGTTTTAACAGTAAATAATTCAGTTACTTTCTATGAGTGAATAACTTTTCAATGGGCTGCCCATAGGTGGGTGGGGCGGTGAAAAGCGCATTGTTCACAGGGTTACCGAATTGTTAAGAAAGGTCATTCCTTCTCAGTAAAAAAATCCATGACACATTTTTTCTGCGGCGATTTGTAGGAGTTTTCTGTATAGCTTGTAGGTTCTGTCTCTCGGTGCGAGCGTTCAGGGGGGGGCAGCATGCCAAGGTAGAAATGACTAGGCTATTGTGCGTGCTCTAAAAATTCGAACAGCGAAGTTGGATTTGCCCATGAATAAAGTGCTGATCGTGGATGATCATCCCGTCATTCGTCTTGCTGTACGTTTGCTGATGGAGCGTCATGGTTATGAAGTCGTTGCCGAAACCGATAATGGCGTCGATGCGTTACAGTTTGCTCGCGAGCTTATGCCCGATATCGTCATTCTCGATATTGGTATTCCGAAGCTGGACGGGTTGGAAGTCATTGCCCGCCTGACGACCATTCCTTCACCCATGAAAGTGTTGGTGCTGACTTCCCAGGCGCCGGGACATTTTTCGATGCGCTGCATGCAGACAGGGGCGGCCGGGTATGTATGCAAGCAACAGGATCTTACCGAGTTGTTAAGTGCAATCAAGGCAGTACTGTCTGGTTACAGTTACTTTCCCAACCAGGCATTGCATACGGTGCGGTCGAGTCTGGGTAATGCCAGTGAGTCCGATATGGTCGATCGATTATCGGGGCGGGAAATGATGGTCTTGCAGCAACTGGCGCGCGGAAAGACCAACAAGGAGATCGCCGATGGAATGTTCTTGAGCAACAAGACCGTCAGTACCTACAAGACGCGCCTGTTATTGAAGCTCAATGCCCGTTCGCTGGTCGACCTGATCGAACTGGCGCAGCGCAATGGCTTGGTGTGAGTTTTCGGGGCACGCGTACTCAGTAAAAAGCCTCCATCAGGGAGGCTTTTACGTGTCAGAGGTCAAAATCATAATCGGCCAGTTGTTTCTGCAGGCGACGCTCTTCCAGCAGGTTATCAATGGTGCGGCGCTTGCTCAGGTTGGTTTTCGCCACTTCCACGACCACAGGTTCGACGTCGTCGGCCTCAGTGGCGATGAATTCGTCTTCTACATCCAGTTGTTCTTTGCCAGCACTCATGGGTTCGACTCCAGGCTAAGACTGCCATTGGCGCTCCTTATATCGATAAACCACGGGCGGGTAAAAAAGATTTTTTCAATCGACGGATCGATAAAAGCAATAGCGCCTCAATCGTCGGAGGTCTTGTGCTTGTATTCGCATAAATCTTCGATTCGGCAGCTGCCACAGCGAGGCTTGCGCGCCAGGCAAACGTAGCGGCCGTGCAGGATGAGCCAGTGATGGGAGTCCAGCAGGAATTCCTTGGGAACAAATTTCATCAATTTCTTCTCGACCTCCACCACGTTTTTGCCGGGGGCCAGCCCGGTGCGGTTGCTGACGCGGAAAATGTGGGTGTCGACCGCCATGGTCAACTGTCGAAACGCGGTATTGAGCACGACGTTGGCGGTTTTGCGGCCGACGCCCGGAAGGGCTTCCAGCGCTTCGCGCGTCTGCGGGACTTCACTGTCGTGGCGCTCGATCAGCAGGCGGCAGGTCTCGATTACGTTTTTGGCCTTGCTGTTGAACAGCCCGATGGTCTTGATGTATTCGGACAGCCCTTCGACGCCCAGGGCATGGATCGCCTCTGGCGTTTTGGCCACCGGGAACAGTTTGGCCGTGGCTTTGTTGACGCCGACGTCGGTGGACTGGGCTGACAGAATGACCGCGATCAGCAACTCGAACGGCGAGGAATAGGCCAGTTCGGTTTTCGGTTCCGGGTTGTCCTCGTGAAGGCGACGAAATATTTCCAGGCGTTTTGCGGCGTTCATGGGCGCGGCATTTCCTCAGCGGATGAATGGGGTTTGGCGGCCCTCCAGGCCTGTCGGGCCGCCAACAGCAGCCCGAGCAGAATGAACCCGCCAGGGGCGAGCAAGGCCAGGGGCAGGCCGCTGCCGATCAGCCCACGCACGGCGCCCAGGCTGATCATCAAAAGGCCAAACAGCCCGGCCAACCTGAGGCGTCCGGGCCAGCGAGAGTCAACGAAGAAGCCCTCATGCTCCAGCGCTACGCAGCTCAGGGCGATCCAGCCAACGTAAAGGCTCAACGGTCGATACAATTCCAGTGCCCAGGCCTGGCCGACAAGGCCAATGCAGGTGCTCAGGGTAGCGGCCAGCACGAGGGAGGCGAGCTGCCGTTGACAGGCTGCCAGGTGTTGCCGGACAAGCCCCATTGCCAAGCCATGGCTGAAAAGAACCAGGGCCCAGGCCAGCCATAACCCCAGCGCGCCAACCAGCGAGTCGCTCGCGCCGACCAAGGGGACGAGCAGCAGGCCGTGTGTCAGTCCCCATGGCTTATTCATTGGCCGCCACCCCCGTCAACTGAGCCTTGTGCTCGTCGAAGTAACGCAGCGCATCGTGAACAGCCTGGAGGACCGCCCGGGACGTCACCGTCGCGCCCGCCAGTTGATCGAACTGCCCCTGGTCCTTTTTCAAGGCCCAGCCGCTGTCATCAGGTGCCTGGCGTGATTTACCCGTGAAGGTCTGCAACCAGGCGTTCGGCCAGCCGGCAATCGCCGCGCCCAATCCGGGTGTCTCGGATTGGCGCAGGGTCTTGACGCCCAGCAACCGGCCCTGTGGATCGATGGCGACCAGCAATTCGATGCTGCCTTCATAGCCCAGCGCCTGGCTACGCAGCAGCACGGCGCTGGGTTGGCCGCTGCGAGTCGCCAGGTAGCCACCCAGCAGCGTGCTATGGGCCAGGGGCACCGAAGTTGTGACAACGGGGTGCGCCAACGGCTGGTTATCATAGTGGTCGGTGGGCAGCACCTCGAGCAAGACCCTGTTCGCCAGTGCTTGCTGCTGGGCCTCGATACGCCCGGCGGTGCCGAGGTGCGTGAGGTAAGTGGCACCGATACCCAGGCCGATCAACAAGGTCAGGATTGCCACGCCGACGGGATTGTTCATGTCAGTGGCCGCCGTTGTCGCGCCTCGGCAAACCGCTCCAGCGCCGGCACGCCGAGGTTCATCAGCAACACCGCGAACGCCACGCCGTCGGGGTAGCCACCCCAGGTGCGTATCAGATAGACCAGCAATCCCATGCCCGCGCCAAACAGCAGGCGGGCGAGAGGAGCCTTGGCACCCGAGACCGGTTCGGTCGCGATAAAAAACGCGCCGAGCATGGTTGCGCCGCTGAACAGATGAAACAGCGGCGAGCCATGGGAGTCGGAGCCCGAACCGTTCCAGCACAGCAGGCTGACGACGGACAGGCTCAGCAGCATGCCCACCGGCGCATGCCAACTGAACACCCGTTGCTGCAGCAGAAACAGACCGCCCCCCAGGAAGGCCAGGTTGACCCATTCGACACCCCGGCCACCGAAACGCCCGAACGCCGGATCGTTGGCGAACAGTTCATCGACGGTCAGGCTCGTGTTGATTCGCAGGCTGTCCAGTGCGGTCGCCCCGGCCCAGGCATCGGGCGCTGGATGAGCGCCGAATACCTGCTGCAAGCCTTCAGACAGGCCCATGCCATGGAGCGCCGGCCAGTGACTCATCTGGGAAGGAAACGCCACCAGTACCAGGGCGTACCCGAGCATTGCCGGGTTGAACGGGTTGCTGCCGACGCCGCCCCACAGGTGCTTGCCGAACAGCAAGGCGCAGGCGGCCGCCGTGACGGTCAGCCACCAGGGGCAATAGGCCGGCAAGGCCAGGGCCAGCAGCGTGGCGCTGACCAGCGCGCTGCCATCGCTCAGGTCGGGCCTGAGTGGCTGGCGTCGCAAGCGCAGCACCAACGCCTCGATTGCCAGCGCAGTGACGCCGGACAACAGCAGGTTGAGCGCCACGCCCCAGCCATGGAACCACAGCAACGCCAGCACGCCGGGCAGCGTTGCCAGCAACACTCGCGTCATTGCTTGGCGCAGCCGTTCGTCCACGGGCTCAAGAGACGGCATGGACGTCCACCTGGCGTTCGGCATCCTTCACCGCTTGTTCCAATGCCTGCAGTTGTTCATCCGATGCTGTAGCTGCCCGGGCTTTGCTGAGTTCGGCGCGGCGCATCGCCAGTTGGATCTTGGCTCGCTTCAGCTCGGCGTTTTGCGTCGGTGCAGGGGCTGGCGCGGCCGCGGGTGCGGGCGCGGCGTTTTCCAGTTGGCTCAGCGCCTGTTCGGCCGCTTCGAACTGGCGTTGCAGCACGATCAGTTGCGACTGCTGCTCGAAGGTTGGCGGGTGGCCGAACGCTTTCAAGGATTTATTCAACTGCGCCCGGCTCATGGCCAGGTCGACCTTGGCTTTTTTCAAGGCGGCATCGGCAGTGGCGGCTTTTTGCGCGCGTACGCGCTCCAGTGCGGCTTGCACGGGGTCGAGTGCCGGGTCCTGGGTTTGAGCCTGGGCCTGCGCCGCCCGTTGGGTTCGAGCCAGGCGTTCGGCCTGGCGCTGCTCTTCTTCGCGGCGCAGGCGCGCATTGCGTTGTTCGAAGCGGCGCCGGGCATGATTGCGCTTGGCGGTTCGCGCCTGCTGTTCTTCGACGCTGAAGGCCAGGCCGCCGACGATCGGCAGCACGTTTGCGGTCGGCAGGGGACGCATTTCGATGCAATCGACCGGGCAGGGCGCCACGCACAGATCGCAGCCTGTGCATTCGTCGATGAGGACGGTGTGCATCAGCTTGGCGGCGCCGACAATCGCGTCCACCGGACAGGCCTGGATGCACTTGGTGCAACCGATGCATTCGGCTTCACGGATAAAGGCGACTTGCGCCGGGGCCACGCCGCGGCTGGTGTCCAGCTCCAACACCGGTATTTTCATCAGCTCGGCCAGGGCGGCGATGGTTTCGCGCCCCCCGGGCGGGCATTTGTTGATCGGCTCGCCCTGGGCGATGCCTTCGGCGTAGGGTTTGCACCCGGGATGGCCGCACTTGCCGCATTGGGTCTGCGGCAGCAGGGCGTCGATACGTTGAATCAGGCTCATGTTTTGACCAGCCCACGCAATCCGAGAAAGGCCACCGCCATCAGTCCGGCGCTGATCAACTGAATCGGCAGGCCCCGAAAGGGCAGGGGAATATCGTTATTGAAGGTGCGCTGGCGCAGATCGTCGAACAGGCCCAGCACCAGCCAGAACCCCAGCCCGGCACCCAGGCTCAGGGCGATGGCGTGGCCCAGGCCTCGGTCATCCTGGCCGTTGAGCAGTGTGACGCCAAGTATGCCGGCATTACCCAGCAACAGCGGCCACAACCCCTCGAACGGCATTGCCGGCCGCCAGCGTGCCAGCAGGCGCAGCAAAGGGCCGATCAGCAACACGCTCAAGGACAGCCAGGCCAAGAGGCGCAGCGAGACCAGGTTGGTCGGTGCCAGCAGCCCATGATCGATCAGGTAGCCCAGGGTGCCGACGATCAGCATCAGGCATGCCGTCGCCAGGCCCAGGGCGTGTACCTGCTTCCTGCCGTTGACCGCCAGCAGCGGATCGACGCCCAGCGGCCAGTGCAACACCAGGTTGTTGATCAGAGCAGCGCTGAACAGCGTGAGGACGATTTCGGTCATGGGTGTGTTGGCGACAAAGGACCTGTTACAAGATTAGGCATTATCCGGCACGCCGGGGGCGTGGGCCAGATATGAAAATCCCACAGCCACCTGCAAGGCGACTGTGGGATCGGTGCAGCAAGCGGTCGCGTTACTTGATCCGCTGGCCCGGCTTGGCGCCGCTGTCAGGGCTCAACAGGTAGATTTCCTCGCCGCCGGGGCCTGCCGCCATCACCATGCCTTCGGAGATACCAAAGCGCATTTTGCGCGGCTTGAGGTTGGCGATCATCATCGTCAACCGGCCTTCGAGCTTGGCCGGGTCCGGGTAGGCACTCTTGATGCCGGAGAACACGTTGCGTTGCTCGTCGCCGATGTCCAGGGTCAGGCGTAGCAGCTTGTCGGCGCCTTCGACGGCCTCGGCCTTGACGATCAGCGCCACGCGCAGGTCAACGGCGGCAAAGGCGTCGAAGTCGATTTCCGGCGACAGCGGGTCCTTGGCCAGTTCGCCGTTCCCGGCAGGCGCACCGGTGTCGGTCTGGCTGGCGGCCAGGTCTTCCTTGGAGGCGTCGGTCATGGCTTGCACCTTGGTCGCGTCGATACGGGTCATCAACGGCTTGAACGCGTTCAACTGATGGTTGCTCAGCAGCGTCTGGTGATCGTTCCAGGTCAATGGCGCGACGTTGAGGAACGCCTCGGCATCGGCGGCCAGCAGCGGCAGCACCGGCTTGAGGAAAATCACCAGTTGGCGGAACAGGTTGATGCCCAGGGCGCAGATCGCCTGGACTTCGTCCTGCTTGCCTTCCTGCTTGGCCAGCGACCACGGGGCCTTGTCGGCGATCCAGGCATTGGCGCGGTCAGCCAGGGCCATGATTTCGCGCATGGCACGGGCGAAGTCGCGGGACTCGTAGGCTTCGGCGATGCTTGGCGCGGCCGCCAGGAAGGCGTCGGTCAGTTCCGGCGCGGCATTGCCGGCGACCAGGACCCCGGCGTTGCCCTTGTGGATGAACCCGGCGCAACGGCTGGCAATGTTGACGACCTTGCCCACCAGGTCGGAGTTGACCTTCTGCACGAAGTCTTCGAGGTTCAGGTCCAGGTCGTCGACGCCGCGGCCGAGCTTGGCCGCGTAGTAGTAGCGCAGGTATTCCGGGGACAGGTGGTCCAGGTAGGTCCGGGCCTTGATGAAGGTGCCGCGGGACTTGGACATTTTCTGGCCGTTGACGGTCAGGTAGCCGTGGACATTGATGCCGGTCGGCTTGCGGAAACCGGCACCTTCAAGCATTGCCGGCCAGAACAGTGCGTGGAAGTTGACGATGTCCTTGCCGATGAAGTGATACAGCTCGGCGGTGGAGTCCTTGCCCCAGAACGCGTCGAAGTCCAGCTCCGGCGTACGGTCGCAGAGGTTCTTGAAACTCGCCATGTAGCCGATCGGTGCGTCCAGCCACACGTAGAAATACTTGCCGGGCTCGTCGGGGATCTCGAAGCCGAAGTACGGCGCATCGCGGGAAATGTCCCACTGCTGCAGGCCGGCATCGAGCCATTCGGCGATCTTGTTGGCGACGGCGTCCTGCAGGGTGCCGCTGCGGGTCCAGGCTTGCAGCATCTGCTGGAAGTCCGGCAGCTTGAAGAAGAAATGCTGGGAGTCCTTGAGCACCGGCGTCGCGCCGGAAATCGCCGATTTCGGGTCTTTCAGGTCGGTCGGTGCGTAGGTGGCGCCGCATTTTTCGCAGTTATCGCCGTACTGGTCTTCAGTGCCGCATTTCGGGCAGGTGCCCTTGATGAAGCGGTCGGCCAGGAACATTTTCTTTTCCGGGTCGAAATACTGGGTGATCGAACGGGTGGCGATGTGCCCGGCGTCACGCAGTTTCAGGTAGATCTGGCTCGACAGCTCACGGTTTTCTTCGGCGTGAGTGGAGTGGAAGTTGTCGAAGTCCACCAGGAACTCGGCAAAGTCGGCGCTGTGTTCAGCCTGGACGTTGGCGATCAGTTGTTCCGGGGTGATGCCTTCCTTTTCTGCGCGCAGCATGATGGCCGAACCGTGGGCGTCGTCGGCGCAGACATAGATGCATTGGTTGCCGCGATGCTTCTGGAAGCGCACCCACATATCGGTCTGGATGTACTCCAGCATATGGCCGAGGTGAATCGAACCATTGGCATAGGGCAGGGCGCTGGTGACGAGGATCTTGCGTGGCTCGGACATGGGGCTCGGCTACTTGATGAAACGGAGGTCGGCCACTATAAAGCGCTGGCGGCTTTTTTTCACCCTTCGGGGCTGTTTCGGGATGCATCGTCTGGTAACAGCGTAGGCACAACCTGTGGCGAGGGGATTGTGGGAGCAAAGCTTGCTCGCGAAACAGGCGCCTCGATTTCTGAAAGACCGCATCGCCTGCATCGCGGGCAAGCCTTGCTCCCACACAGCGGGAGCAAGCTCCCTCGCCACAAGAGCGTTCGTCGCCCTTAATCGGGTCGCCACAAAAGCATGCGCGGCGTAGGATAGCGGCCTGTTTTCAAGTCTTGCTATCGGAGTTGCCCATGAGCGCCGTCAATCGCGCAGCGGTGGAAGCCGTCCTTCGCCAGTACACCGACCCTTATCTGAACCAGGACCCGGTCAGCGCCGGATGCGTGCGCGCCATCGACATCCAGGGCGATCACGTCAGTGTCCGGCTGGAAATCGGCTACGCCGCCGACCTGTTCAAGAGCGGTTGGGCGCAGATGCTGCAAATGGCGATCGAGGCCCTGGACGGGGTGAGCGCCGCCAAAGTCGACATCACCAGTGTGATCGCCGCCCACAAGGCCCAGGCGCAGGTGCCGGGGCTGGCGAACGTCAAGAACGTGATCGCCGTGGCCTCGGGCAAGGGCGGCGTGGGCAAGTCCACCACTGCGGCCAACCTGGCCCTGGCCCTGGCCCGTGAAGGGGCGAAGGTCGGGATTCTCGATGCAGACATCTACGGCCCGAGCCAGGGCATCATGTTCGGTGTTGCCGAGGGCACCCGACCGCAGGTCAAGGACCAGAAGTGGTTCGTGCCGATCCAGTCCCATGGCGTGGAAGTCATGTCCATGGCCTTCCTGACCGATGACAACACACCGATGGTCTGGCGCGGGCCGATGGTTTCCGGTGCCCTGTTGCAACTGGTTACGCAAACCGCCTGGGGCGACCTGGATTACCTGGTGATCGACATGCCACCGGGCACCGGCGATATCCAGCTGACCCTGGCGCAGAAAGTCCCGGTGGCCGGTGCGGTGATCGTCACCACACCTCAAGACCTGGCCTTGCTGGACGCGCGCAAGGGTGTGGAAATGTTCCGCAAGGTCAACATCCCGGTGCTGGGCGTGGTGGAAAACATGGCCGTGCACATCTGCTCGAACTGCGGGCATGCCGAGCACCTGTTCGGCGAAGGTGGCGGGGAAAAACTGGCGACCCAGTACGGCGTCGAATTGCTGGCTTCGCTGCCGCTGTCGATGCTGATCCGCGAACAGGCCGACGGCGGCAAGCCGACGGTCATCGCCGAACCGGACAGCCAGATCGCCATGGTCTATCAGGAACTGGCCCGCCACGTGGGCGCGCGGATCGTGTTGCAAGAGGCTGCGTCACCGGCGATGCCGAACATCACCGTCAGCGACGATTGATCGGCTGAACTGCAATCCATGTGGGGAGCAAGCCTGTAGGAGCAAAACCTGTGGGAGCATAGCTTGCTCGCGATGACGGCATCACACCCAACATCTCTGTTGGCTTTAAAACCGCTATCGCGAGCAAGCTATGCTCCCACAGGCTTTGCCCTCCAAAGGCTTGCTCCCACATTTTGTTAGGCGGTGGGTTTAGATCCGCAACCCGCCATCCATCTCCAGGATCCGACCGGTGTAATAGTCGTTCTCGAAGATATATGCCGCCGAATGCGCAATCTCCTCAGGCTTGCCCATGCGCTTGAGCGGGATCCCCGAGGTCATTTTTTCCAGGGCCTCGGGCTTCATGCCCAGGGTCATCTCGGTTTCGATGAAGCCCGGTGCGATGCCGGCGACACGGATGCCGTAGCGCGCCAGTTCCTTGGCCCAGGTCACAGTGGCGGCGGCCACACCGGCCTTGGCGGCCGAGTAGTTGGTCTGGCCCACGTTGCCGGCGCGGGAGATCGACGAGATATTGATGATGGCGCCGCTGTTCTTCAGCTCGACCATTTTCGCCGCCACTTCACGGGTGCACAGGAATACACCGGTGAGGTTGACGTCGATCACGGCCTGCCACTGGGCCAGGCTCATCTTGGTCATTTCGCCGTCCTTGACCTTGAGCAGCAGGCCGTCACGCAGGATCCCGGCGTTGTTGATCAGGCCGTGGATCGCGCCGAAGTCCTCGGCGACCCGGGCGACCATGTCGCTGACCTGCTCCTCATTGGCAACGTTGCACAGATACGCCCGGGCCTCGACGCCCTTGGCTACACACGCGGCAACTACCTGGTCGAGTTTTTCCTGGTTGAGGTCCACCAGGGCGAGCTTTGCGCCTTTGCCCGCGAGATACTCGGCCATGGAGCGGCCCAGGCCCTGGCAACCGCCGGTGATAATGATTACTTTGTCAGTGAGTTGCATGCTCATGTCCAGGTGGCGCAGCGATGGAGGGGACCTTTTGGGACGTCTCTCGATTGGCGACGGTGTAGCCCGGTTGCACACGAGAACTGTCCTATCGGTGTATCGGAACATTACTCCAGTCGCCTGACCGTTTTCTAGACGGATTTCATTAAAGGAGTCATAAGTTGAGCGTTGAAGCTGCCAAGCATGCCCGGGAACTGCTGCTCAAGGAATACCGTGGAGTGCTCGCCACTCATTCCAAATCCATGCCCGGCTTTCCGTTCGGCTCCGTGGTGCCCTATTGCCTGGACGAACAAGGCCGACCACTGATCCTGATCAGCCGTATCGCCCAGCACACTCACAATCTGCAGAAAGACCCCAAGTGTTCGATGCTGGTGGGCGAGCGGGGCGCCGAGGATGTGCAGGCCGTGGGGCGCCTGACCTACCTGGCCGAGGCCCGCAAACTCGAAGACAGTGGCGCCATCGAGGCCGCCGCTGAGCGTTACTACCGCTATTTCCCTGACTCGCAGAACTACCACAAGGCCCATGATTTCGATTTCTGGGTGCTCGAGCCGGTGCGCCATCGCTACATCGGCGGCTTTGGCGCCATCCACTGGATCGACCAGCTCACCCTGGCCAATCCCTTCGCCGGCAAAGCCGAAGCCAGCATGGTCGAGCACATGAATGCCGATCACGCCAAGGCCATCGCCCATTACGTGGAATTGACCGGCCTGCCGAAAAGCGAACCGGCACAACTGGCGGGCATAGATAGCGAGGGCATGCACTTGCGCATTGGCCAGGGCCTGCACTGGCTGGCGTTTCCGACGCCTTGCAACACCCCGACACAAGTGCGCGAGGCCTTGGTTTATCTGGCTCACGCCGAGCAATGGCCAAAAAATGCGGAAGTCGACGCTTGAATTCACGAAAGGGCGACGTCATTTAGGGTTTCATAGCAAGGCATTCTTGCGTTGAGGAACCATTTGATGCGCCCTTTTTTGTTGCTCTTTCTGCTGTTCCCGGTGTTGGAGCTGTTCGTATTCGTCAAGGTCAGCGGTGCGATCGGGTTTTTCCCGGCCCTGCTGCTGGTCATTCTCGGCTCGATGCTCGGCGTGTTCGTGCTGCGTATCGCCGGCCTTGCCACGGCATTGCGGGCCCGTGAAAGCCTGAACCGCGGCGAGCTGCCCGCCCAGACCATGCTCGAAGGCCTGATGCTGGCACTGGGTGGCGGCCTGTTGATCCTGCCAGGCTTTATCAGCGACGTGCTGGGCCTGGTCATGCTGTTGCCGTTCACCCGTAGGCTGCTGGCCAATAAAATGCGCCAGCGCGCCGAAGAGCAGGCGATGCGTCAACGCGCCTTCGCCGATGACCTCCAACCCCGCGGCGGCCCGGCTCCGCGCGAGCCTGTGGGCCGCGAGCCCAACGTGATCGAAGGCGAATTCGAACACCGCGATTCCAAGTAAAACTATCAGCACGGCGCCTTCGGGCGCCGTGCTCGTTTTGGTGGCACGGAGTAAAAAATTTTCTGTCCCCGCCCTTGTAATCCACTTGTGCGCCCTTATGTAACGGTCACCGCAAGGTTTCCGGTGGTGACACCGGACAGACTTCCGCGGTTCGACTGACGAACCGCACCCGGCTCCGCCGGCTTTGTTAAACCCGCCGGGACTACACCGGCCGATGAAAACCAAAAATTAGGAGAGATCGACAATGAAGCTTCGTCCTCTGCATGACCGCGTCGTCATCCGTCGCAGCGAAGAAGAGAAGAAAACCGCTGGCGGTATCGTCCTGCCAGGTTCGGCTGCTGAAAAAGCCAACCACGGTGAAGTTCTCGCTGTAGGCCCAGGCAAGGCACTGGAAAACGGTGAAGTACGTGCGCTGGCCGTGAAAGTGGGTGACAAGGTTGTGTTCGGCCCTTACTCCGGCAGCAACACAGTGAAAGTCGACGGCGAAGACCTGCTGGTAATGAGCGAGAACGAAATCCTCGCTGTTCTCGAAGGCTGATTCCCCCGCCCATTTTCCCGTTACTACAAAGTATTTAAGGAATATCGATCATGGCTGCTAAAGAAGTTAAATTCGGCGATTCCGCCCGTAAGAAAATGCTCGCCGGTGTCAACGTCCTGGCTGATGCAGTAAAAGCGACCCTGGGCCCGAAAGGCCGTAACGTGATCATCGAGAAGAGCTTCGGCGCTCCGACCATCACCAAGGACGGCGTTTCCGTAGCCAAAGAAATCGAGCTGAAAGACCGCTTCGAAAACATGGGCGCGCAACTGGTCAAAGACGTTGCCTCCCGTGCCAACGATGACGCCGGCGACGGCACCACCACCGCTACCGTCCTGGCTCAATCGATCGTCAACGAAGGCCTCAAAGCCGTCGCTGCCGGCATGAACCCGATGGACCTCAAGCGCGGCATCGACAAGGCGACCATCGCCATTGTCAAAGAGCTCAAGGCCCTGTCCAAGCCATGCGCTGACACCAAGGCAATCGCTCAGGTCGGCACCATCTCCGCCAACTCCGACAACTCCATCGGCGACATCATTGCCGAAGCCATGGAAAAAGTCGGTAAAGAAGGCGTGATCACTGTTGAAGAAGGCTCGGGCCTGGAAAACGAACTGTCGGTTGTAGAAGGCATGCAGTTCGACCGTGGCTACCTGTCCCCTTACTTCGTCAACAAGCCAGAGACCATGACTGCCGAGCTGGACGGTCCGCTGATCCTGCTGGTCGACAAGAAGATCTCCAACATCCGCGAAATGCTGCCAGTGCTGGAAGCCGTTGCCAAAGCCGGCCGCCCACTGCTGATCGTGGCTGAAGACGTTGAAGGCGAAGCCCTGGCGACCCTGGTCGTGAACAACATGCGCGGTATCGTTAAAGTCGCAGCCGTCAAGGCTCCAGGCTTCGGCGACCGTCGCAAGGCCATGCTGCAGGACATCGCCGTACTGACCGGCGGTACCGTTATCTCCGAAGAGATTGGCCTGAGCCTGGAAAGCACCACCCTGGAGCACCTGGGTAACGCCAAGCGCGTGATCCTGTCCAAGGAAAACACCACCGTGATCGACGGTGCCGGCGTTGAGACTGACATCCAGGCTCGCGTTCTGCAGATCCGTCAGCAAGTGGCCGACACTTCGTCCGACTACGACCGTGAAAAACTGCAAGAGCGTCTGGCCAAGCTGTCCGGCGGCGTTGCAGTGATCAAGGTTGGCGCTGGTTCCGAAGTTGAAATGAAAGAGAAGAAAGCCCGCGTTGAAGACGCCCTGCACGCTACCCGCGCAGCCGTTGAAGAAGGCGTGGTACCTGGCGGCGGCGTGGCACTGGTTCGTGCCCTGCAAGCCATCAGCGAACTCAAAGGCGACAACGATGACCAGAACGTGGGCATCCAGTTGCTGCGTCGCGCTGTAGAAGCGCCGCTGCGCCAGATCGTTGCCAACTCCGGCGACGAGCCAAGCGTTGTGGTCGACAAGGTCAAGCAGGGTTCGGGTAACTACGGTTACAACGCTGCTACCGGCGAATACGGCGACATGATCGAAATGGGTATCCTGGACCCAGCCAAAGTGACTCGTTCGGCTCTGCAAGCGGCTTCGTCGATTGCCAGCCTGATGATCACCACCGAGGCGATGATCGCTGAAATCAAGGAAGACGCTCCAGCTGGCGGCGGCATGCCAGACATGGGCGGCATGGGTGGCATGGGCGGCATGATGTAAGCCAGCCTTACCCCTGTAGCGAAAAACCCCGCCTGCGAAAGCAAGCGGGGTTTTTTATTGCCTTGGGTTTGCCCAGCATCGAGCTGGACCCAGCTGCCTCTGTGGGAGCAAAGCTTGCTCGCGATTGCGGTGGGTCAGCTTGCCAGGATGCTGAAGCTGCCATTGCGATCGCGAGCAAGCTTTGCTCCCACAGGGTTTGTCCGAGACGCTTTCAGGCGTTGGCGGGCTGGCTCAGCGCTACGCGATCAGTCATGACGGCCGGTCGGTACAGGATGTAGTAGTAACACCCCAGGCAGATCAGCCAACAGAACACCGCTGTCCACACATTGTGGGAAAAGAAGTGCGCCCCTTGCATCATTCGCCCCAGGGAGAACACCGTTCCCAACGTGAAGGCGAATATCAGAGCCTGGCGGGCCAGGCGTGGGCGGCGGTCGCGCAGGACGAAGAACAGCGCAAACAACGTGAACCCGGTAGCGGCGTGACCGCCGGGCCAGCATCGACCGGGTTTGTCCGTGGCCGGGCGCGGGCTTAGCAGCTCACTGTAGGTTTCCTTGCCACCGAACTCCTTCAGGCTCCAGGGGCATTGCACCGCCGTCACCGCTTTCATCGGCGTGACGAAGGACGTCGCCAGTGCCAGGGACAACACCAGGCAGCCCAGTTCGCGTTTGAATGGTTTGAGGCGGGCGATGAAAAACGTACCGATGAACCCGAGGATGGCAAACACCGAAAAGGCGATAACCACCTGTTTCGCTCGGTCATGAAGGATGTTTTCCAGAAAGTAACTATGACGCCCGATGAAGTTGCCGGCGGTAGGGTCATAAAACAGTTTGGCCAGCTGCATATCCAGGTCGGTCCACTCCAGCGGTACCAGAAGGAGCGCTATCAAGATTGGAGCTCCGAGGCACAACCAGAAATTCAGCGGGCGAGGGACAGGGCGTAGAACGCTTGATGACATGACAGGTCCTGAACAAAGAAAACGCCCCAGGGCATCAGCCTGGGGCAGTTCGATTAACGTTCGCTGACTTGCTCGGCACCCTCCTTGGGTGCTTTCCAGCCAAGCAGCTGTTGTTTGAAGCCATAACTGGCGGTTTGGTAATACGTGATGGCGCGGCTGATCAGCGGGTCTGCGCTGTCCGCCCGGGATTCGCGACTTTCGGTCAGCGCATCGTCATGCCGTCGCAGGCCCTGGCGTGGACTGAGGATTGCCAGGTCCTTGCCGTCGAACAGGCCCAGGTGCTGGTAATTGCCTACGACGACGCGGGGTGGCAACGGGTTGTCCTGCAACAGGTCGCGACCAAAGAACGTCGACTCGTAATCCATGTTCAGCAAGCCGAGCAAGGTGGGTGCGAGGTCAATCTGACTGGCGAGTTGGCCGTCTTCTCGCGGTTCGATCAGCTTCGGCGCGTAGATGAACAACGGGATCTGATAATTGCTGATCGGCAGGTCTTCCTTGCCAGCGCTGCCGGCGGTGTGGTCGGCGACGAAGACGAAGATCGTGTTATCGAACCACGGTTTTTGCCGCGCCTGCTCCAGGAACTGACCGATGGCATAGTCGGTGTACTTTACCGCGCCATCACGGCCATTGCCGGACTTGATGTCGATCCGGTTATCCGGGTAGGTATAAGGGCGATGGTTGGAGGTGGTCATCAACTGCAATAAAAATGGCTGTTGCTGGGCATGATTGGCATCGGCCAATTTCAACGTCTGTTTGTACAGGTCCTCATCGGCCATGCCCCAGGCATTCTTGAAGTGGATCTCGGATTCATCGACGCTGGTTTGATCGACGACCCGATAGCCATTGCCGCTGAAAAACGCGTTCATGTTATCGAAGTAACCGCGCCCGCCATAGACAAACACGCTGTCGTAGCCGACCGCGTTCAACTGCTGGCCAAGGCTGGCGAAGCCGCTTTCCCGGCCAATGCGCTTGACGATCGAGCGTCCCGGGGTAGGCGGAATAGCCAGGGTGATGGCTTCCAGGCCTCGATCGGTGCGAGTGCCTGTGGCGTAGAAGTTATTGAAATACAGGCTCTGTTTGCGCAAGGCGTCCAGATTGGGCGTCAAGTTGCGTTGATCACCGTTGCTGCCCAGGTATTTGGCGCTGAGGCTTTCGATGGTCACCAGCACGATGTTCGGTTTACGGGCGGTGCCGGGGCTGTCGATCATTCGGCGGATATCTTGTGGGTCCTCACCGACGAAGCGTGCATTGGGCTCGCTCAGTTCAGCACGTATCTGCTGGGCGACGGTCGCTGGGGGCAAGCTGCTGTAGAACTGTCCGTAGTCCAGTTCGTTATTACGAAACGCCGCGAAAAACTGATATGGGCCGTTGCTTGCCAGTTCGTTCTGGTAGGCATTGCCGCCCTGGGCACGTGGTGCATCCTGGCTGAGCAATTGCAGGCTCAGGCCCGCGACAGCCAACAGGCCTAATGCATTGAGCAGGCGTCCGCGCAAGGGCGGCAATGGGGCGGCCAACGCGGCATTGAACGGTTTACCCAACGCCAGGCTCAAGCCCACGGCCAGTACCGCAAGAGTCGTCAACAGAGTGCCGATTGGATACGATTCCAGCACGTTGTTCAGCACTTCATCGGAATAGACCAGGTAGTCGACAGCGATGAAATTGAAACGTACGCCGAACTCGTCCCAGAACAGCCATTCGGCGACCGAGGTGAACAGCATGACGAACACGCTGACCGTCAGCAGCCCGCGAAGAAACCAGCGGTGACCGCGACGGTGCCATAGGGCTGGAGGGCAAAGCAGCAGATACAGCCCCATCGGCAGGATGGCATAGGCGAGGAACCCCAGGTCATACAGCAGGCCGGTGCCAAACACGGAAAACGCGATGCCTCCGGCCTCATCCAAGTGGGTGAGCAGCAGAACGGTTCGGGTCAGGATAAACACTGCCAGCCAGACGCTGGTGACCAGCAGCAGAAAGCGCATGGGCGCCGCTTTGATAAAGTCCATTTACTACTTTCCTTATATATCAATCCGATAGCGCGAGAGTCTTGCTCCCTCACTGTAGTCAGGTTGTGAATCGATAGTGAAAAAACCATTAAAAACTGACGTACGGCAGGTGTCAATTTTCCGCCGCCTCCAGCCCTAGCCCTGAATCGGCATTGGCCGTAAGCTGCGCGGGCCAAGATGGCCGTTAACTGTGTACACAGAGGTGCCCATGCGAATTCTATTGGTCGAAGACAACCGCGATATCCTGGCCAACCTGGCCGACTACCTGGGGCTCAAGGGCTACACCGTCGATTGTGCCCAGGACGGTTTGTCGGGGTTGCACCTGGCCGCGACCGAGCACTACGACCTGATCGTGCTCGACATCATGCTGCCGGGCATCGACGGCTACACCTTGTGCAAACGCCTGCGCGAAGACGCCCGGATCGATACGCCGGTGATCATGCTCACCGCGCGAGACCAGTTGGATGATCGCTTGCAGGGTTTCAAGTCCGGGGCTGACGATTACCTGGTCAAGCCCTTTGCCTTGTCGGAGCTGGCGGCGCGGATCGAAGCCGTCATGCGTCGGTCCCAGGGTGGTGGTCGCCGTGCCTTGCAGGTCGGCGACCTGAGCTACGACCTCGACACCCTGGAAGTTACGCGTGAAGGCAAGCTGCTCAAGCTCAACCCTGTGGGCCTCAAGCTGCTGGCGGTACTGATGCAGAAAAGCCCTCACGTGCTGCGCCGCGAAATCCTCGAAGAAGCGTTGTGGGGCGATGATTGCCCGGACAGCGACAGCCTGCGCAGCCATGTCCACCAACTGCGCCAGGTCATCGACAAACCGTTCGAAAAACAGCTGCTGCATACAGTGCACGGCGTTGGTTACCGCTTGACCGAGGGCCGTGATGGAGTTTAAGCAAAGCCTTGCCCAACGGATCATCATCGCGTTTGCACTGATGAGCGCGTTGGTGGCGGGTGCTTTTG
The DNA here is from genome assembly GCF_052114545.1 of Pseudomonas sp. KB_12. Lineage (NCBI taxonomy): Bacteria > Pseudomonadati > Pseudomonadota > Gammaproteobacteria > Pseudomonadales > Pseudomonadaceae > Pseudomonas > Pseudomonas sp. KB_12. The sequence continues at coordinate 138,886 of NZ_JBFREY010000004.1, forward strand.
CCCTGGGCATCATCGCGACGGTCCATCTGGTTGAAGAGAAATTGATTTCCGCCGGACTGGGCGGGGACCTGCAACGCCTGTTGCTGATGGACAGTGTTTCCGACTGGAGCCATCGCCCAGAGCCCGACCAGTTGTTTTATTTCAGCGGCGGCCCGGGGGACTTCGAGTTGCCCAAGGATTTGCGCCATCTGGAGCGCGGTTTCCACGAGGTGTTCCGCGAGCAGCTGTCCTATCACGCCATGGTCGAGATCGTTGACGGCCGGCACTACGTGTTGCTGCAGGACCAGAGCGACTTCGAAGAGCGCGAACGGGTGCTGTTCGCTGTGGTGCTGGTGGGCTTTGTGCTCAGCCTGGCACTGGCGGTATTTTTGGGCTGGGTCCTGGCACGCCGGGTAATGGCGCCGGTGGTTCGCCTGGCCCGGCAAGTGCGCCACCGCGACCAGCTCCTGGGCCTGGCTCCGCCGCTGGCTCCGGATTATGCCGCCGATGAAGTGGGTGAACTGGCCGTGGCGTTCGACGCAACACTGGGGCGCTTGCGCCAGGCCCTGACCCGTGAACGATTGTTCACCAGCGACGTGAGCCACGAATTGCGCACACCGTTGATGGTCTTGGCGACCTCCTGTGAATTGCTGTTGGAAAATCCGGCATTGGACCAGCGTGGTCGCACCCAGGTCGAGCGCATCAACAGGGCCAGTGAAGAGATGCGCGAACTGGTGCAGACCTTCCTGATGCTCGCCAGGGCCCAGCGCGAAGACAACGGCATGTCGCCTCGGCGGAACCTTGCACAGGTGGCTGAAAATCTCCTCGGAGTATGGCGCGGCTCCATCGAATCCAAAGGCCTGACGCTGATCTTCGAACCGGGGCAAACCCTGGACACCCTGTATAACGCCACGTTCCTGACCGCCGTCATGGGCAACCTGCTAAGAAATGCCTTGCACTACACCGACCAGGGGTTCATCCGTCTCTCGTTGTCTGCGACCGGCTTCGTGGTCGAGGACAGCGGCGTGGGCATCCCGGAGGAGAAGCGCGAGGCGATGTTCGAGCCATTCGTGCGCGGCAACGAAAAGCGTGGCGAGGGGTTGGGGTTGGGACTGTCACTGGTGCAACGGATTTGCGAGAACCAGGGCTGGACGGTGAGTCTCAGCACGATGGAACCCAACGGTTGCCATTTCGAGGTGGAGTTGAATCCGAAGGTATGATCGTTTAGCTTGGAAAAATCTTGTAAAAATTTGGTCATTTACATGACGAATTTTTCACAGAGTGATGACCTGACCCTGACATACCAATTCATAAGGTGGGGGCTATTCAGACATGGAGGCCCCCATCAATGCCCGACCCGATCAAACTCGATTTTTCCGAGAAATACGACGAGCAGCACGCCAAGAAGTATTTTCATAAGCATCGAGGCAGCTTGAGTCGCCGTCTTTCCAACCTACGAGACCAGCAACTGGCCCGCCGCGCATTGGCACTGGTGGGTGATCCAGGCCTGGTATTGGATTTGCCGTGCGGTGCCGGGCGATTCTGGTCTTTGTTGGCCGAAAAACCGAACCGGGTCATCATCGGCGCGGACAATTCCGAGGCCATGCTCACGACCGCAATGGAGGCTCAACCGGCCGATGTGGTGAAACGGGTACAACCCTTGCACACTTCTGCGTTCGACATTGCCTTGCCTGATAACGCCGTCGACAGCATTTTTTGCATGCGCCTGTTGCATCACATCGGTGAACCCGCGCACCGACTGGCGATTCTTAGGGAATTCCACCGTGTCAGCCGCGACAGCGTGCTCGTTTCGTTATGGGTCGATGGCAATTTCAAGGCCTGGAAACGCAAGCGCCAGGAACGCACTCGTGGGCAAAAAGACTACCAGAATCGATTTGTGTTACCGGTTGCTACAGTAGAGGAGGAGTTTCGGCAGGCAGGGTTTCGCATTCAGGAACGACTGGATTTTCTACCGCTCTATGCCATGTGGCGAGTTTATGTATTACGCAAGAGGTAAAGGCATGGGTGTACAGGCAGCAGAACCATCGACGATTCTTCTCGACGACTTCGAACATTTCTGGAGTCAGCAGGGTGAGTGGGTGGAAGAACCTAATGTGCGTCGCGGCGGTGAAAGCGGCGTACAGCGGATCAAGAGCAAGGACGGCAAGCTGCTTTATGCCAAGCGTCAGACCGGACATATTTATCGCAGCTGGTTGCACCCGTTCGGTAGACCGACCGTGCTGCGCGAGCAAGACGCACTCCTGGCCTTGACCCGGTTGGGTGTTCGCGTCCCCCAGCTCATTTTCTGTGGCGCCCAACGCGACCCGGTTCACAAGTGGCGTGCGCTGCTGGTAACCCAGGCGCTGGAAGGTTTTGAAGAGATCGAGCACTGGTATGCCGGCGGTGGCCGCGAGCGCCATGGCGAAGCCGTGCATGATCAAATCCTCCTGGCACTGGCTGAAAACCTGGCCCGCATGCACAAGGGCCGTTGGCAACATGGCTGTATCTACATCAAGCACGTCTTTGTGCGCGTGACCGGGGAGGGCGAGGCGGCCAAGGCCGAAGTGGCTTTGCTCGATTTTGAAAAGTGTCGCCAGCGTCTGACCGCCCAACGTGCGGCATCCCATGACCTGAAGCAGTTGCGGCGCCACTCGTCGTTCAGCGAGGCTGACTGGAAAAAACTGGTCTACTTTTACGAGGCGGCGTTTGGCAGCGCTATCAAAGGTTTATAGCGATGAAACTAGAAATTGCTAGAGGTTTGTTTTTAGTCGGAGCCCTGGCAGTTGCATCGATGGCGGTGGCTGTGTGGGAGCAGCCACGCTCGCAGATCCTCAGTGCCTCCAATGCGGGTGCGCATTGTCCTTTGCCGCGTGTGGCAAAGGTCAGCGAGACGATCCGACCGGATAATGACCTGCTGCTGTTCATGTTCAGCCTGTCCCAGGGGATGAGGCCGCAAAGTTGAGAGACATAAAGCCAAAATAAAGGCCTCGCTTGTGCGAGGCCTTTATTTTTTGACTGCAGAAAAACCATTGTGGCGAGGGGATTTTGTGGGAGCAAAGCTTGCTCGCGAAACAGTCGCCCCGATTTCTGGAAGACCGCATCACCTTCATCGCGGGCAAGCCTTGCTCCCACAGTATCCCTCGCCACAGGTGTTCACTTCAGGCCTTGTCCGGCTTGGCCAGCAGCGTGTAGACACAAGGCAACACGAACAGCGTGAACAAGGTGCCAATCGACATCCCGGTGGCGATCACCGTGCCGATGTCGAAGCGGCTCACCGCCCCGGCGCCCGTGGCGAAGATGAGCGGCACCATGCCGAACACCATTGCTGCGGTGGTCATCAGCACCGGCCGCAGACGAATCGACGCGGCTTGTTCCACGGCTTCGCGCGGTGTCAGGTTCTGTTCCCTGCGCAGCTGGTTGGCGAATTCGACAATCAGGATCCCGTGCTTGCTGATCAGGCCAATCAACGTCACCAGCCCCACCTGGGTATAGATGTTCATGCTCGACCAGCCGAGGAACAACGGAATCAAGGCGCCGCAAATCGACAGCGGCACGGTCACCAGGATCACCAGCGGGTCCCGGAAACTTTCGAACTGCGCGGCCAACACCAGGAAGATGATTGCCAGTGCCAGGGCAAAGGTCGCCCACAACGCGCTGCCTTCCTGTACGAATTGGCGCGACGCCCCGGCGTAATCGAAGGCGAACCCCACCGGGGCTTCCTCCCGGGCGATCTGGCGGACGGTCTCGATCGCCTCGCCCATGCTCACGATGGGAAAGCCCGAAATGGTCACCGCATTGAGCTGCTGGAACTGGTTCAGTTGTCGCGGTCGCGCCCGGTCGCTGACCTTGATCAGGGTCGACAGCGGGAGTGATTCACCCTTGGCATTTTTCACGTAGTAGTTGTTCAACCAGTCCGGGTTGTCCCGGAAGGGGCGTTCGACCTGGGCAATGACCTTGTAGCTGCGCCCCTCGAGAGTGAAGCGGTTGATCTCGGCTTCACCCAGCAGTGTCGCCAGGGTACCGCCCAGGTCCTGCATCGAGACGCCCATCTGGGCGGCCTTGGCGCGATCGATATCCACCACGACTTCGGGTTTGTCGAACGCCAGGTCAATGTCCATGAAGGCGAACTTGCCGGATTCCAATGCGCGCTTTTTGACCCGGTCGGCAATCTCCAGCAGCGTCGCATAATCCTTCGGCGAGTTGATGACGAAGGCAAATGGCAAGCCTTCGCCGGTGCCCGGCAGCGAGGGCAGGTTGAAACCGAAGATCTGCAAGCCAGGCACGCTTTCCAGCTTGGCCTGGACCTCTGGCAGGATTTCCATCTGGGTGCGGCTGCGTTCGTTCCAGGGCTTGAGCAGGAAGCCGCCGATGCCCGACTGTACGCCGTTATAGCCGTTGATCTGGAACGAGGAGTAGTACTCCGGGAACTCCTTGAAGATGGTAATGAAGTGATCGGTGTAGGTGTTCAGGTAGTCGAGGTTGGTGGGTTGCGGGGCGTTGGCCATCATGAAGATGATGCCCTGGTCCTCGTCGGGGGCCAGTTCGGACTTGGTGAACATGATCAGCACCGGGATCAGCAGCAGGACGATCACGGCGAACACCAGTACCACCGGCCGGGTGTTGAGCGTGCCGTGAAGCATGCGCTGGTAACGGCTCTTCAAACGTTCGAAAACCATGTCCAGCCGATGGGCCAGCCCCGAGGGGTTCTCATCGTGGCGCAGGAGCATGGCGCACATCATCGGTGACAAGGTCAGGGCGACGATCCCGGAGATCACCACCGCCCCGGCCAGGGTCAATGCGAACTCCTTGAACAAAGCGCCCGTCAGGCCCTGGAGCAGGCCGATCGGCGCGTACACCGCCGCCAGGGTGATGGTCATCGAGACCACCGGCATGGCGATTTCCCGGGCACCTTCTATCGCCGCGTCGAATGGGGTCTTGCCTTCCTCGATGTGCCGGTGAATGTTCTCCACCACCACGATGGCGTCGTCCACCACCAGACCGATGGCGAGCACCATGGCCAGCAGGGTCAGGAGGTTCATCGAGTAGCCCATCAACTGCATGAAGAACATCACGCCGATCATCGACAGCGGGATGGTCACCACCGGGATGACCACCGAGCGCAGGGCGCCGAGGAACAGGAACACCACGACGATGACGATCAGCACCGCCTCGAACAGGGTTTTCACCACTTCGTCGATGGAAGCCTGGATGAACAGGGTGGCGTCGTAGGCGATCTCGGCCTTGAGGTTGGCCGGGAGCTGGGCCTCCATGTCCGGCATGATCTTGCGTACTTCCTTGATCACATCCAGCGGGTTCGCACCCGGCGTGGCCTTGATCCCGATGTACACCGAGGGCGTGCCACCAAAGGAACTGATGGAGTCGTAGTTCTCGGCGCCCATTTCCACGCGGGCCACGTCCCGCAGCAATACGCGGCTGTCGCCGTCGGTCTTGAGCGGGATCGCGCCGAAGGCCTCGGCGGACTTGAGTTCGGTGTTGGCGTTGATGCTGGTGACCACATACTCGCCCTTCACTTCACCAGCAGCGGAGAGGAAGTTGTGCTGGCGCACGGCATTGGTCACGTCGGCGGCAGTCAGGCCGAAGCCGGCGAGTTTGACCGGGTCCAGCCACAGGCGCATGGCGAAGACCTGGTTGCCGAGGATTTCCGCCTCGGCCATGCCTGGCAGGGTCGCCAGTTTGGGCTGGATCACCCGTGACAGGTAGTCGGTGATCTGTGGGTTGTTCAGTTCCTTGCTGAAGAAGCTGATGTACATCAGTGCCGAGGCATCGGCGGCCTCGCGGCTGAGGACTGGGTCCTCGGCATCCTGGGGCAGTTGGTTCTTGACCTCGTTGGCCTTGGCCAGCAGTTCGGTAAAGAGCCGGTCGCTGTTGGAGCCGATGCGGGCATAGACCGAAATCACCGAGAAATTCTGGCGGCTGACCGAGGTCATGTAGTCGATGCCCTCGGCACTGGCCAGGCTCTGCTGCATCGGCTGGGTGATGTAGCCCTGGATGGTCTCGGCATTGGCCCCGGGGTAGGCGGTGGTCACCGTGATCAGGGCGTTCTCCATTTGTGGATACTGACGCAGGGGCAACTTGCTCCAGGCCTGGAAGCCCAGTAGCACGATCAACAGGCTGACCACGGTGGCGAGCACCGGACGGCGGATGAACGGATCGGTAAAAGCCATGGGGGTTCCTTGATCAGTCCGCGCGCGGCGGGCTGTTCTGTTCGGTCAGGGTCTTGTCGTCGCTGATGGCGATCGGCGTACCGTTATCGAGCTTGAGCTGGCCGGCAATCACGACTTGCTCGCCGCTCTGCACGCCTTTGGTAACCAGCACCTGCCCGTCGCGTCGTTCGCCGGTTTCCACGAAACGCCGTTCAGCGATCAGGACCGGCTGGCCCTTGTCGTCTTTCTCGACATTGCCGTCGGCGGTTTTCTTCCGGGTCACCACGTACATGGAGTTGCCGTAGAGGGTGTAGGTCACGGCGCTTTCCGGCACGACGATTCCGGCGGCCACGTCCGGCAGGATCACCTGCAGGTTGGCGAACATGCCGGGCAGCAGCTTGCCGTCGGGGTTGGCCAGGGTGGCGCGCACCAGCACGTTGCGGGTGCTGTCCTCGACCTTGGGGTTGATCGCGCTGATGGTGGCGACGAAGTTTTGCCCGGGATAGGCCGAGACACTGACGTTGACCGACTGGGCAACGGCGAGCCTGGGCACGGTTTGCTCGGGGACGTAGAAGTCCACGTAAAGGCTGCTGAGGTCCTGCAGGGTGGCGATCACCGTGCCGCTGGCCAGGTAGTCGCCAACGTCCACCTGGCGAATACCGATGGTGCCGCTGAAGGGCGCCAGGATCTGTTTTTTGGCCAGCGAAGCCTTGAGCTGGTTGACCGTGGCCTGGTTCTTCTTCAGTTGCGCCGAGAGCCGGTCGAATTCGCCCTTGGAGATCGCCTGGCTGCCCACCAGTTGTCGGCCGCGCCCGAAATCCAGTTGCGCCAGGCCAAGGTCGGCCTCGGCGGTTTCCAGCAGGGCGCTTTCGACTTCACTGTCCAGTTGCAGCAGCGGTTGGCCGGCCTTGACCTTCTGCCCGGACTGGAATTGCACCTTCTGCACGGTCCCGGCGATTTCCAGGCTCAGGTCCACGCCTTGCAGCGCCTTGAGGCTGCCAACGGTGGGCAGGCGAGCTTGCCAGGGTTGCTGGGCGGCCGTGGCCACGGCCACGCTGACCGGTGGTTTGGGTGCAGAAAACATCTGGATCTGCTGGTAGACGGAGAAGGCCTTGTAGCCGGCGAGCAGCAGCACCACCAGCAGGACAACACCCAACATGATCAGCATGCGGCGTCGCAGCATGTTCCACTTCCTTGGAAAAGAGCTGAGAGAAAATACAGATAGGCGGGCACATTACTCTGAGTGTGCGGGCTATTCCAGATGTTGGCGGGCCGGTGATGCGTGGGATTCTTCCGAAAAATCAGGGAGCTCGGCACCGAGGTGCTTCGCTCCCTGGCTCAGGCCAGATGCAAATGGTTGTCCCAGAGGCCTGCCGGCAGATCCAATGGTTTTGCAACCAGTTGTGTCTGCCGGCAATCGTAATAGCGGCAACGCCCTTGGCCCGACGTCACGACAAACCCGTCGGCCACCGCGCCCACGCCGGCACAGTCCGGCAGCGGCGCATCCAGGCGTACTTCGCCACTGTCCAGGTCCCAGATGAAGAAGCGGTTGCCACGAGGAGCGGTCAGGGCCACCAGGCGCAGGTCGCTGTGCACGGCGACGCTGGCAGTGTAGTGCCCCATGGCCTGCAATTGCTCTTCAGGCACTGGGAACGCCTGGAACGGCTGGCCCGGCCGCTTGATCGCCAGCAGTTGCGACGACTCGTGGGCAGCGCCCATGAACTGCTGGCCGGAGACGATGGTGCCGTCGCTGGCGATGCCCAGGTGGCGCACGCTATTCATCGACTGGGCGAGGGTTTCCTTGCTCAGCAGGGTGCCATCGCGTTGCATCAGCACCAGGCTCGGCTCCATGGCGTCGAGGTTCATTTCGACCCGGCTTTCGGCCTCGGTGCGAATGCCGCCATTGGCCACCACCAGGGTTTCGCCATCAGGCATCCATGAGACCTGGTGCGGACCGATGCCATGGGTGGACATCTCGCCGCTGTGCACCAGCCGCTCGCCTTCGAAACGGTACACGCCCAACAGGCCGCGCCCCGGGTCGGTGGTGTCGTTCTCGGTGGCATACAGCCATTCGCCGCTTTTGTGGATCACCGCATGGCCGTAGAAATGCCGGTTCGGCAACGAAGTGATGGTTTGCAGCAGCGTCCCGTCGCGCAGGTCGATCAGGTAGCTTTCGGTACCTGGACGGCGGGCGACGAACAGCGCAATCGGCTGTGTCGGATGATTGATGATGTCATGGCAGCGCTGGCCGACCTGGGTGGCGAACACCCGGGTGCCGTCCAGTCGATAGCCGACGGCGTAGTGCTTGCCGTCGCCGTCGTCCCGTGCCGAAAGCAAGAGTGGGTGCTTGTCCTTTTGCTTGAACAGCGTCCAGCCGCCCAGGGTGACGGCGCCGAGCAGCAAGCTGCCCAGTGCCAGAACCTGACGTCGAAACATGATCAGTCACCGTCGTTGGCATTGAAGCCCAGTTGAATGCCCAGCGCCTTGGCCAGTTCGCCTTCGTGCAGGCGATGGACGACGTTGAGGCTGTCATACAAATCGTTGAGTTGCTGGCGCCCGGCATCGTCGTTGAGCATTTCGGTCAGCGAACGCTGGCTGCTGGCGAACAGCTTCAAGGAGGCATCGTAGGCGGCATCGATCTTGTCGGCCAGTGGCTTCTGGTCGCTTGGCAACAGGCCGCGCAGGCCCTTGTTGTCCACGCCTGCCCAGACGGTCCTGGCCGCACTCAGGCTGGCCTCCAGGCCTTGCAGCGACGACTGGCTGCGCCAGGCATCGGCCTGGAACGGCTGAGGCACGCCTTTGCTCTGGCGGCCCATCGGTGTGCCGAGCTTTTTCTTCAACGTGTCCAGGGCGGTGACCTGGACACGCAGCAGGTCAGCGATGGCCTCGTGGGAGTCGGCGTAGCGCTGGTTGGGGAATTTGCTCATCTGGGCGAGCATGCCGTCGTTGGTGTTCCAGCGCGACAGGATCTCTTCGGCCAGTTGTTTCTGGCGTTCACCAATGGCGGTGAGCAGCGGGCAATACTTGGCTTTTTGCGCACTGTCGGCCATGTCGATCTTGGCGTCGAACAGCAGGTATTCATAGGCCGAGAGGCCTTGGACCACGACGCTGGACTTGGCCAGGCCGGCGGCGTCGATCTGTGGCTCGCTGTTGACCAATTGCTCGACCTGACGGCCCACCAGGTTTTTCTTGTCCGGCCAGAACTGCACCTGCCAGGCGCGGTTGCCTTCGGCCAGCGGACCGATCAGCAGCGGTTGCAACTCGGCCCAGGCTTTTTGCGCCTTGAGGAAATCGGCGCGGGCGGTTTCCAGGTTTTCCTTGCCTTGGCAGAACGCCAGGGCGCTGCTCGCCAGTTGCCGGTCGGCATCGACCCAGCGGCTGTAGGTCGGCAGGATCACTTGCTTGGCGATGGCGGCCGAGGTGACGGCTTGTGGATCCTGGGGCGAGCAGGCACCGAGGGCGATGGCGGCGAGGCTGGTGAACAACAGCTTGGGACGGAACATGTCGTGCTCCCACTTCTGGAAAAGGCGTTTAAAGGGAATTCAGGAAGGCCAGCAACGCAGTGCGCTGCTCGGCATTGAACGCTAAAACCTGGCGCTGCGCCGCTTGTGCTTCGCCGCCATGCCACAGCACGGCTTCGAGCAGATTGCGGGCCCGGCCGTCATGCAGGAACTGGGTGTGGCCGTTGACGGTTTCGGTCAGGCCGATACCCCATAGCGGCGGGGTTCGCCAGTCACGGCCGCTGGCCTTGAATTCGCTGCGGTTGTCCGCCAGGCCTTCGCCCATGTCGTGCAACAGCAGGTCGGTGTAAGGGCGGATGACCTGGTTCGCCAACTCCGGTTCGGCAGCGTTGGCGGCGGTGGTGTATTTCGGTGTGTGGCAGGACTGGCAACCGGCCTGGAAGAACAGATTCTTGCCCGCCAGCACCTGGGGTGAGTTCACCTCGCGCCGGGCCGGTACGGCGAGGTTGCGGCTATAGAACAGCACCAGTCGCAGGATGTTGTCGCTGACTTCCGGTTCGCCATCGGGGCCGTTGCCGCTGGGCGCACGCTTGCAGTCGACCTGGGTCTGGGTGCAGTCGTCGAAGGGCCGCAGGCTTGTCGTCAGGCCCATGTCGCCGGAGAACGCGTGGACGTTCTGCTGGTTGAGGTTGGGCTGTCCGGCCTTCCAGCCGAACCTTCCCAGGACGGTTTTTTGCTGGGCATCGTCCCAGACCTGGTTGGGACGCCCGGCGATGCCGTTTTTCTCCCGGGCCTGGGCTTCGGCGTTTGCCAGGATGGCTTCGTCGGGGATCGCCTCGAGCAGCCCCAGGCCGATCATCGGCGGGGCGACGCGGGCGGAAAAACGCGTGTCCGGGTGCATCGGCCCATAGGCCAGTTGGGTGATCTGCAGGTCGGGCTTGCGCAGTTCCACCACGGTGCCGTCCTTGAAACGCACCGGGACCGGCGTGTAATCGACCCGCACCTTGCCTTCAGGGGCGACGCCAGGCACGGACATGTCCTGCAACTGCCCGCCGTAAACCGGTTCCGGCACGACTCCCAATTGTTCGATGACCTTGGCGTAAGGCGGCGCGTCGGGGATCGACAGGCGTACCAGCATCGATACCGCGGTGGTCGCGTCCGGCGCGGGTGGGTGGCCGCGGCCGTCCTTGATGTGGCAGTTCTGGCAGGCGTTGGTGTTGAACAAGGGCCCGAGGCCATCGCGAGCGGTGGTGGTCGAGGGGGCGATCACCCAGGGGCTGCGGAAGAAACTGTTGCCGACGCTGAAATCCACGCGCCGTGAGGGCGGCAGGTTGGCCGAGGGCAGGGAAAAGGCGTTCTGGTCTGTCTTGCGTACCGTCGCGGCGCCACCGGAACGGGCTTCACCCGGTTCGGCCTGGGTAAAACGCGGGGCATCATCGCAGGCGCTCAGGCCCAGGGCCATGAACAGCGCACATAAACGAAGAGGCAACGACGGCATCGGGCGTCCTGGGAGATGAGTTAAAACGAGGGCGCAAAGTCTAACAGGGCGGGGCAGTTTGAATAAGAGGAATTATCGTTTGGTTTGATGGGATCGCGCTTGCTTCACTGTGGCGAGGGAGCTTGTTCCCGCTGGGCTCTGTAGGAGCTGCCGAAGGCTGCGATCTTTTGATCTTTCGCTTGAGACTCAACAGTCAGGGGAAAGATCGCAGCCTCGTTGCACTCGACAGCTCCTACAGAGCCGAGCGGGAGCAAGCTCCCTCGCCACAGGTTCACCTAAGGCGCTCAGGGCTGGACGACAGCCCCCGGCACCAACGGCAACTCCAGCGTCGCGATGAACCCGCCGTCGGGATGATTGCCCAGTACCAGCGTGCCGCCATGGCGTTCGGCGGCGCGGCGTGCGATGGCCAGGCCCAGGCCATGACCGGCGGCGGTCTGGCCGGGGGCGCGGTAGAACGGCTCGCCCAATTGTCCCAGGTGTTCGGCCTCCACGCCTGGCCCGTGGTCGCGCACGCTGATCAGGATCCGTTCGCCCTGGCGCGCCGCGCGCATCTCGATCGATTGCCCGGCCGGATTGAAGCGCTGGGCGTTGCGCAGCAGGTTGTCCAGCGCTCGCTCGATCATGGTCGGCCAGCCCTTGAGGGTCAGGTCCGCCTCGGTTTCGAGCTGCACGGTTTGTTCCGGTGAGGCCAGTTGCGCATCTTTTTGCAGGGTGACCAGCAAGCCGTTGAGTTCCACCTCTTCGGCGCTGGCGTTGTCGGCATCGACCCGGGCCAACACCAGGATTTCACTGATCAGCGCTTCCAGGCGATCGCATTCGCGGGTCAGGCGTGGCCAGAGTCTTTCACGTTCCTCGGGGCTGGCCCGCTCAGCCAAGGCCAAGGCAATGCGCAGCCGGGCCAGGGGCGAGCGCAGTTCGTGGGACACGTCGCGCAGCAGTTGTCGCTGGCTGGTGATCAAGCTTTGCAGGCGCGCGCCCATGCGGTTGAAGTCAGTGGCCAGTACGCCGAACTCATCCCGCCGGTTGGCCAGCTTGGCGAGGCTGTTCTGCTGATAGGCGGCCTGGCCCAGGTCATGCACCGCACCACGCAGGCGACTCAGCGGGCGAGTGATGGAAAGCGTCACCAACAGGCTGAACAAGGTCAGCACCACCAGCGCGATCCCCAGCGCACTGAGGGGCCAGAGCAGGCTGTCGCGGTGCCAGGCGTCCAGTTCGGGATGGGGGATGCGGTAGATGAACAGATACGTGTCACCGGTTTTGGCACTGGTGAATTCGTCGGTCAGTCGCCGCCAGGGCAGGCGTCGCTCGTTGCTGTTCTGCCGAGCCTCGAAGGCCTCGGCGCGATGGGGGAATGTGCCGCGCACCACCGGGTCGCCGCTTTCATTGAACACTTGGACGTCGATGTGATACTGACGCTTGCGCTGTTGCAGGATGTCCTGCGCGGCGTCCTCACCCTGGCTTTCGTAGGTTTGTGTCCACTCTTCGGGCAGGGTGTTGAGACCCGGATGGCGGCTGAGGATCCAGGCGTCCTGATTGAGCATGTGGCCCATCAGGAGCGAAAGTCCTGCAACCAGAGCGATGGCCAGCCAGAAACTGGCCAGGATGCGCCAGAACAATGAACGCACGGTAGATCCTCGAAAACAAAGAAAGCCCAACGGCAATTGCCGTTGGGCTAGGGGGCTTCAGTGCATTATTGCGCTTTTTGCGGCTGTTGCGCTTTCCAGGCCTTGAACTCAGCCCACTCGGCGCGACGCTCGGCCTGTTTCTTCTGGATCGCGTCGAACTCTTTCTGCTGCTCAGGCTTCAACAGCCCGCGGATCTGGGCATCGATCTTCTGATGCCGGGCCTGCATTTCGTCTTGCATGGCTTTCTGGTCGGCTGGCGACAGCTTGGCCAGGTACTTGTCTACCAGTTCGCGTTGTTCGTGGCGCTGTTCGCCCATGATCCGGCGAATCTGCTGGCGCTGTTCGCGGCTCAGGTCCAGTTGGCTGTACGGACCTTTGTCGTGCATCTGGCCGCCGTGGCGTGGGCCGTCCATTGGTCCCATCGGGCCGGCGCCTTCGGGCATGGCCATGGCGACGGTCGGCAGGGCGGCAGCGAACATCAGAGCGATAAGGGTCTTGCGCATGGTGTGTCTCCTTGTCTCATTCCCGGTCAGTTCCGGATGAGTGCAGATTACGGAGATCAAGGTCAGCGGCGGTCAGGGGTGGGTAAAGCTTGGGTAAAGACGGTTTGGTGCGGACCTGACAAATCTGCTGGGCCGAACACAAAGCCCTGTGATGGGGGTACTTGCTGTGGTGAGGGCGCTTTTGTGGCGAGGGAGCTTGCTCCCGCTGGGCTACGAAGTAGCCCCAAGATTCTGCGGTTGCTGCGCAACCGAGCGGGAGCAAGCTCCCTCGCCACAAAAAGCCTCTTGGGCAGGAATAGCAGCCAAAGCCTCTAGAGGCTGTAGTAGTAACCACGGCTACGCAGCGCCACGATGCGCGGGCGGCCGTCGGGGTGGGGGCCGATTTTCTTGCGCAGGTTGCTCACGTGCATATCGAGGCTGCGGTCGTACAGGGTCAGCTTGCGGCCCAGGGCGATCTGCGCCAGTTCCTGCTTGTCCAGCGGCTCGCCCGGTTGCTTGAGCAACGCTTCGAGCAGGCGGCTTTCGGAAACGGTGAGGGTCTGTTCCTGTTCATCGATGCTGACCACGCCACGTACCGGGCTGAAAGTCAGGTCACCCAGTTCGATCTGGCTGGACACGGCTGTCGGGTGGCTGCGGCGCAGCACGGCGCGTAGGCGGGCGGTCAGTTCGCGTGGGTCGCAGGGCTTGGCCAAGTAGTCATCGGCGCCCAGTTCCAGGCCGAGGATCCGGTCCAGGGGTTCACCCCGGGCCGACAACATCAGCACCGGCAACTCCGGATGATCGCTGCGCAATTGCTTGAGCAGTTCCAGGCCACTGCCGTCGGGCAGCATCACGTCCAGTACTACGGCTGCCGGGGCGGTTTCGGCCAAGGCCTTGCGGGCACTTTGGCCATCGTGACAGGCCCGGACCTGAAAACCTTCCTGGCTCAACCAGCTGACAAGGAGCTCGCACAGCTCCTGGTCATCGTCTATCAGTAACAGCTCGCTCATGACTCACTCAATTTAGCCATTGCCGACGTTGTCTACGTCCACCGCTGGCAAAGATACCGCAGAGCAGGGCCAATAGCGCTACCCCGGCACCGATGACAAACCATTGCTGTTGATCGGTCAACAGGCGTGGCAGGGGGCTGGCCTGGGCTTCCTTGAGTTGCAGCTTCAGGCGTTGGTTCTCCTGGCGCAACCGGCCCAGCAATGCGCTCTCGCGTTCGCTGTCGGCGCTTTGCAATTGCTTGCTCAGTTCTTCGCGCTGGCGTTCGCTGTCTTTCAAGCGTTGCTGCAGTTCGGCGATCTGGCTGCCAGCACTCAGGGACAAAGGCGTCGAATGACTGCCCTCGGTGCTCTCCTCGCCATGGGCGGGTGCCCCGATCGCCAACGTGACCAATAACAGGCACAACGGACCTTTGCGCATTGCAACTCCTGAATTCCAATCGAGATTAGACAGGTTGTCGGCAGGCAAACGAGAACAATGAGCAATTGAACGCAATGAGCCGCGAAGGCTCATCGCGCCAGGGGCATTTACGGCATGACTTGCTTGAATGGCTTGACCACGACATTGGCATAGACGCCGGCCGCAACGAACGGGTCGGCCTCGGCCCATTGCTGCGCAGCGGACAGGGAGTCGAATTCGACTACCATCAGGCTGCCACTGAAACCTGCGGCGCCCGGATCATTGCTGTCCACCGCCGGATGCGGGCCGGCCAGCACTACGCGGCCTTCGTTCTGGAGTTTTTGCAGGCGCTCCAGGTGCGCGGGACGAGCGGCCTGGCGTTTTTCCAGGGAGTTGGCGACGTCGGTAGCAATGATTGCGTAGAGCATGTCAGTCCTCGGTTTTTGGCGTGGTGGGGTCGGCATCATGCAGGTGACGGGACAGGTAGATACCCTGGCCAATCAGGAACAACAGCGTCATGCCCAGGCTACCGAAGACCTTGAAGTCGACCCAGTACTCCTGGAACGTGAACGCAACGAACAGGTTGGCGGCGCCGCAGAACAGGAAGAACGCGATCCAGGCGATGTTCAACCGGGTCCAGATCAGTTCCGGCAGGTTGATGGCATGGCCCATGATGCGCTTGATCAGCAAGCGGTCACCGATGAAGTGGCTGCCGATGAAGGCCAGGGCAAACAGCCAGTTGACCACCGGGGCCTTCCACTTGAGGAAGGTTTCGCTGTGGAACGCCAGGGTCAGGCTGCCGAACACGAGGCAGGCGACCAGGGTCAGCCACTGGCTCTTCTCCAGCTTGCGCTGGGACACGAACAGTGCGCCGTAGACCACCAGGGAGCTGATGATCAGCACTGCGGTGGCGCTGTAAATACCGCCTACAGTCAAGGAATGACCGGCGAAGTCGACGGCCCGGGGATCAAGTTTGTAGACGATGAAAAACAGCAGGAGCGGGATGAAGTCGATGAATTGTTTCACAGTGGCAGCCAGAAGCAGGATGTGGCGGCATAATAACAAACATCCTTGGCCGCGATAGGGCCAGCTGATTTGAGGTAACAAACTCTCGTGAATGTTGATTTGCACTGCCATAGCACGGCCTCCGATGGCGCCCTGGCGCCTGCGGTTCTGGTGGCGCGGGCGTTCGAGCACGGCGTGCGAGTCCTGGCCCTGACCGATCACGACACCCTCGAAGGCCTCGACGAGGCCCGCAGTGCCGCCACGGCACTGGGCATGCAGCTGGTCAATGGGGTCGAGCTGTCCTGTACCTGGGGTGGGGCGACAATCCATGTGCTGGGCTATGGTTTCGATGTGGATGCGCCGGCGTTGGTCCAGGCCATCGCCCAATTGCGCGACGGGCGCTGGCTGCGTTCCGAAGAGATCAGCCGCAAGCTGGCCCTCAAGGGCATGCCCGGTGCGCTGGACGGCGCCCGGCAGATCCAGCAGGCGCTGGGCGACAGTGGCAACGCACCGGCCCGACCACACTTTGCCGACTGGATGGTGCGCGAAGGGTTCGTCAAGGACCGCGCCGAAGCGTTCCGCAAATGGCTGGGGGCCGGCAAGCTGGGGGACGTCAAGCAACACTGGCCGACGCTGGAAGAAACCGTCGAGACCCTGCGGGCCGCTGGCGCCTGGGTCAGCCTCGCACATCCATGGCACTATGACTTCACTCGCAGCAAGCGCCGCCGCCTGGTCGCCGACTATATTCAAGCGGGGGGCCATGCCATTGAGGTGGTCAACGGCCATCAGCCTGCCGAGCAGGTTGGCAGCCTGGCGATCCTGGCCCGTGAGTTCGGCCTGCTGGTCACCGCCGGCAGTGATTTCCATGGCCCTGGGGGCTGGTCCGAGATTGGCGAATACCGCCCATTGCCGGAAGATCTGCCACCACTCTGGTGTAGATTCAAACATGATCCCGTTACCGCCGCCGTCTGAACAGGTAGAACACGTGAGTCAATTTTTCCAGATTCATCCGGAAAACCCGCAAGCGCGCCTGATCAAACAGGCCGTGGAAATCATTCGTGGCGGTGGCGTGGTGGTCTATCCCACCGACTCGTCCTACGCCATCGGTTGCCAGATCGGCGACAAGAATGCCGTGGAGCGGGTAAGACGCCTGCGTCAACTGGACGACAAGCACAACTTCGCGCTCATCTGCAGCGACCTGTCGCAGTTGGGGCTGTTCGCCAAGATCGACACCGGCACCTTCCGCCTGCTCAAGGCGCATTTGCCGGGGCCATATACCTTTATTCTCAATGCCACGCGGGAAGTCCCGCGGCTGTTGCTGCACCCGAAAAAGCGCACCATCGGCCTGCGGGTGCCGAGCCATCCCATTGCCCTGGCGCTGCTGGCGGAACTGGGTGAGCCGCTGATGAGCGTGACGCTGATCATGCCCGGCGAGACCGATCCGCTGACCGATCCCTATGAAATGCGCCAGATCCTCGAGCATCAGGTGGACCTGATCATCGACGGCGGTTTCGGCGGCATGTCGGCGTCCACGGTGATCAACCTGGCCGATGGCGAGCCCCAGGTGGTGCGCGTCGGTTGTGGCGATCCGACGCCGTTCATGGTCGAGGCCTGAATGTCCGCCGTGGAAACCGCTGTGGACCCTACAGATAGCCAGGCCGGCGCGCAGCAGGAGCTGCCGTTCGCCATGGTCTATGGTCAGGCGGTCATGGAAATGCCCCTGGACCTGTACATTCCGCCGGATGCGCTGGAAGTGTTCCTCGAAGCCTTCGAGGGCCCGCTTGACCTGCTGCTGTACCTGATTCGCAAACAGAACATCAACATCCTCGACATCCCCGTGGCGGAAATCACCCGCCAGTACATGGGCTACGTCGAGTTGATGCAGTCGGTGCGCCTGGAACTGGCGGCCGAGTACCTGGTGATGGCGGCCATGCTGGCCGAGATCAAGTCGCGGATGCTGCTGCCGCGCTCGGCAGAGGTCGAAGCGGAAGAAGACGATCCGCGGGCCGAACTGATCCGCCGCTTGCAGGAGTACGAGCGCTTCAAGGCCGCAGCCGAAGGCCTCGATGGCTTGAACCGGGTCGGGCGCGACGTGGTGGTGCCCAAGCTCGATGCCCCCGAGGCACGGGCGCGCAAGTTGCTGCCGGATGTGAGCCTGGAAGAGTTGCTGATGTCCATGGCCGAGGTCCTGCGCCGGGGCGATATGTTTGAAAGTCACCAGGTCAGCCGCGAAGCGCTGTCCACCCGCGAGCGCATGAGCGATGTGCTGGAGCGGCTCAAGGGCGGCGGTTTTGTGCCGTTCGTCGAGCTGTTCACCGCCGAGGAAGGGCGCTTGGGGGTTGTCGTGACGTTTATGGCGGTCCTGGAATTGGTCAAGGAATCCTTGGTCGAGCTGGTGCAGAATGAGCCGTTCGCAGCGATCCACGTGCGGGCACGAGCCGAATAACGAGCAAATCAATGAATCTGACTGAACCCCGCGAGCTGGCCCCCTTGCTTGAAGCTTTCCTGTTGGCCTCGGGAAAGCCGCAATCGATGGAGCGCCTGTTCGAACTCTTCGAAGAAGGTGAGCGACCTGAGCCGGCCGTATTCAAGAAAGCCCTGACGCTGTTGGGCAAATCCTGCGAGGGGCGGGCCTTCGAACTCAAGGAAGTGGCGTCCGGTTATCGCCTGCAGATCCGCGAGAAGTTCGCGCCATGGGTCGGGCGCCTGTGGGAGGAGCGGCCGCAGCGCTACTCCCGCGCCATGCTCGAAACCATGGCATTGATTGCCTATCGCCAACCGATCACCCGCGGCGAGATCGAAGATGTGCGCGGCGTGGCGGTCAACAGCCATATCGTCAAGACGCTGTTGGAGCGCGAGTGGATCCGTGTCGTTGGCTATCGCGATGTGCCCGGCAAACCGGCGATGTTCGCCACCACCAAGGCCTTTCTCGATCACTTCAACCTGAAGAACCTGGATGACCTGCCGCCGCTGGCCGAACTGCGGGAGCTGGAACCCGAGCCGATGCTGGAGTTCGACGACGCCCCGGTGCCCCAGGGCCTGCAGGAATTGGCCGATGCCAGTGCCGAGCCTGAGGAACCGAAGGAAGAGACCAGTTTCCACTCGTTGTTGCTGGAGCTGGACACCATGGAGGAGGGCTTGAAGACCGATTTCGATGACCTGCTGCGTGAGGGGCCGGGGCCTGAAGGCGAGACGGATGAGCTGCCGGGGCCTGACAGCGAGTCGGAACCAGAGCCAGAGCCAGAGCCAGAGCCAGAACCGGAAGAAGACATCCTCGGCGTTGCGCAAGCCCGGGAAAAACTGCTGGCCGCCGTCGCCGCTCTCCAACCGCCGGAACCCGAGCTGAGCGACGAAGAAGCCGAAGCCCGCGCCCTGGCCGAAGCGATCGAAAACGAACGGCGCCAGTTCGACGACTGATTCAACTGGTTTGCAAACACTGGCTGATCCACCGCCGTCCCCTGTGGGAGCCGAGCTTGCTCGCGATGACGGAGGAACATTCAGCATCAATGCAGGCTGACCCACCGTCATCGCGAGCAAGCTCGGCTCCCACAGGGGCCTTCATTAAGCCGGGTGCCACCGGTCGGCGGAAAAAGCGCCGGGCGTGCGTCGATCAGCTAGTCTCTGATGCGCAATCGCCTCAACGAGCGTATGATTCGCGACCCTTTGGCGATCCCTTCGTCGAAGACCCGTTTTCAAAGCGTCAGGCCAAGCCTGGCTCGACCACACCGGGAGGTGCCCAGAATGAAAGACCAAGACCAGAACGACAGCCAGGAAATCGGCCCAGCAGGCGAGAAGCTGCAAAAAGTCCTCGCCCGTATCGGCGTCGGCTCGCGCCGCGACGTGGAGGCCTGGATCACCCAGGGCCGGATCAAGGTCAATGGCAAAGATGCCACCTTGGGCCTGCGTGTCGACATGCACGACGCCATCACCATCGATGGCAAGGTGATCAAGCGCGAAGAGGCCGCCGAAACGGTGCGCCGCGTGATCATGTACAACAAGCCCGACGGCGAGATCTGCACCCGTGACGACCCGGAAGGCCGTCCGACCGTGTTCGACAAGATGCCGCGTCCCAAAGAAGGCCGCTGGATCAACATCGGTCGCCTGGACATCAACACCACCGGTTTGCTGATGTTCACCACCGACGGTGAACTGGCCAACCGCTTGATGCACCCGTCCTACGAGATGGACCGCGAATACGCTGTGCGTGTGCGTGGCGAAGTCGATGACGAGATGATCGAGCGCCTCAAGGCCGGCGTCGTGCTGGAAGACGGCCCGGCGCGTTTCACCGACATCAAGCAGGCGCCCGGCGGCGAAGGCTTCAACCACTGGTACCACTGCGTGGTGATGGAAGGCCGCAACCGTGAAGTGCGGCGTCTGTGGGAATCCCAGGGGCTGGTGGTCAGCCGCCTCAAGCGCGTGCGTTTCGGTCCGGTGTTCCTCAATTCCGACCTGCCGATGGGCCGCTGGCGCGAAATGAGCCAGTACGAAGTCGACATCCTGGCGGCCGAAGTGGGCCTCAAGCCGGTGGCAATGCCGCAGATGACCGCCAAGAGCAAGGACAAGCTGGAGCGGATGCAGCGTAAATCCTCGCGCCCGATGGGCAAGACCGAGCGCGTGCGTACGCTGCGTCCGGCTGCCGAAGGCGCGCCGACGGGGCCGCGTCCTTCCCGCGAGCCGCAGATCGAAGGCGAACGCCCGGCCCGCAAGCCTGCTCCGCGTCAGGACGGCGAGCGTGGTCCACGCACGCCGCGTCCGGCCAATGGTCGCACTGAGCGCGGCGAAGGTCGCGGTGCCCCGGCTGGACGCGGTACGCCAGTTGCCGATCGCCCGGCCGACACCAAGCGTCCGGCCAAGCCGGCACCGAAAAAACGCCCGGGTATCATCCTGGCCGACCGTGACACGCCATCGGGCAAGCGCCGTGGTGCACCGGCAGGTTCGGGACAGCGTCCGGGGTTTGGGCGTCGTAAGCCGGAGTGATCGGCGAGCGTCCATGAAAAAAAGCCAACTTTCGAGTTGGCTTTTTTTTGCCTGGCTTTAGTTGAAGGGGGAGGTTCACAGATTCGGCATCTGGCTCAGATCTTCTGTGGGAGCGAGCTTGCTCGCGATGGCGGCGGTCCAGTCAACATCACCTTTTCAAGCAGGCCGCTATCGCGAGCAAGCTCGCTCCCACAATGGGATGGCGTGTGGGAGCGAGCCTGCTCGCGAAGAGGCCAGTAGCCTCACAGATACCTCTAAAGCACAAACCGCCCATCAAACATCGGCTCATTATCCAGCGCCAACATCCCCTTCTCGAAAATCAGATCCAGGTGATGGCTGCCCTTGGCCCCGCCGCCGAGCCCCAGGTGCAGGCCGCAATGGCGCTCCTCGAAACCGGCATTGCGGGCGTACAGGCTCTTGACCCCTTCGTTGGTGCCAATCCCCAGTTCCTCGATGCGGCGGTTGGACGGGTTGGCGTCCAGGTATTTGTTGAAGTCGTGCTCCAGGCCCGGTACGTCGGTGGCGATTTTCTGGATGGTGGAGTCTTCGATCCACAGCTCCAGCGGCGATTGCAGCACGCCGTATTTGCGCGCGAACGGGATGGTACTCAGGAAGGTGCCGACGAAATTCACTCGGCCATTGATGGTGTCGCTGTGGGTGGCGATTTCGCCGGGGGCCAGGTCGTAGTTGCCGAGTCCGTTGATGTCGGTCCATTTCTTCACACTGCCCAGGGCGGTGTCGAAATACGAACCATGGTCATCCTGGAAGCTCAGGGTTGTCGCCTGGGACATGCGCCGGATCAGGTGACTGTTGAGCCCGGCGATACGCTGGGGAATCACGCTGAAGGTGTCGTAGAAGTAGTCACCGTAGTCCTTGAACAGCAGCGATTTCCTCCAGTTGTCGGCCATCACGCCTTGCAGTGCGCGGACAAAGTCCGGGCCGTCGGGACGAGGGTTGGGCAGGGTGGAGGAGTCGTAGAAGAAAATGTACAGATCGCTGTCGGCAATGGCCTTGGACAGGCGCTCCGTGGGTTCAAGGTCCAGGCGCATGGCGCTGAACCGGAAGGGCGAGCCGCTGCCCGCCTGCTCGGCAATGGCGCCGGTCAGCGCTTCGTAGTCAGCGGTATGGCCGAGCAACACCTTGGCGGGCTGGATGCCGACCAGGGCGGGATGGTGTTCGAGGTAGTAAAGGAAATGTGAGATGGCTCGTTGTGTGTCCATGCTTTTTCTTCCCTGACAAGTTCATTAAACGTCCCTGACAACCGGCAAAAGTGGCGGAGTCGACCGGCCGGATCGCCTCCGCCGGGCGGTGCCTACAGAGGCCACATCGCCGTGCCGAATGGAACGACGGCATCGGCCTGCATCATTTCAACCGCGGCTTCATGGGTTGGGGCTTCAAACCATTCGTCCAGTTGCAGTTCGGTTTCCAAGTCTTTGTCCAGTGCTTGCATAGTGAATCTCCTAGATGACTTTTACGGAAATTTGCGGCTCGATTCGGCGAATGGAAGCAGGCCGGCAACGGCACCGCAGAACTTGTCGGCACGATGCCTTGGCAAGTCGGTGAAAACCTAGTCGAGGGATTTTTGGATTGCAAAAAAATAATTTTATTTTTTTTGTTTGAACTTTTTATTCCATTTTCAGCGGCGATATTAGTCATTCAAAAACAGCCGCCTGGGTGCTTTTTTAAATAGGTAGCTACCTACCGTCAATTTGCAGTCAGCCTACGGAAATTTCCTCTTTGGAAAGTTTGCGTTACGCACCGTAAAGGAATACTGACGATTTTTTCCTTGTGAACGGGCCGCTATCGGCGTTTCGGGTGGCTGTAAGAAAAAGCTGCCGAGGGCCCCGGTTTGACGCGTTTTTTGATACTTCGCAGCGCTTGTTTCAGGCCAACGGGAAGGGTCAGATGCGCGCCATACCTGAAGTGCAGGGGGAGACGCTGATCCGGTGGTGTCTGGCAGGAGGAGGGCCGCAGTGTACAATGCGCGGCGTTTTACTGTGACCCTTCGCGTACCCACGCATTTTCAAGGTTATCCGCCTTGTTCACTCCGCCATGCCATAAGCGTGTCGGGTTCGATTTCGTCACAGATAAAAACAAATAGGTGACGCATGACCGTTGTAGAATATACGCATTCGGGCGAGCTGAAACGCGGCCTGAAAAATCGCCACATTCAACTGATCGCCCTCGGTGGCGCGATCGGTACTGGCCTGTTCCTCGGCTCGGCGGGGGTGCTGAAATCAGCCGGCCCGTCGATGATCCTTGGCTACGCCATCTGCGGCCTCATCGCCTTCATGATCATGCGCCAGTTGGGTGAAATGATCGTCGAAGAGCCGGTGGCCGGTTCCTTCAGCCACTTTGCCCATAAGTACTGGGGCGGTTTCGCCGGGTTCCTGTCGGGTTGGAACTGCTGGATTCTCTACATCCTGGTGGGCATGTCCGAGCTGACTGCAGTCGGCAAGTACATCCATTACTGGGCCCCGGACATTCCGACCTGGGTGTCGGCGGCGGCGTTTTTCATCCTGATCAACGTTATCAACCTGGCCAACGTCAAAGTCTTTGGCGAGGCCGAGTTCTGGTTCGCGATCATCAAGGTCGTGGCGATTGTCGGCATGATTGCCCTGGGCAGCTATTTGCTGGTCAGTGGCAACGGCGGGCCGCAAGCGTCGGTGACCAACCTGTGGTCCCACGGTGGGTTTTTCCCCAACGGCGTCAGCGGCCTGGTGATGGCCATGGCGATCATCATGTTCTCCTTTGGTGGCCTGGAAATGCTCGGTTTCACTGCCGCTGAAGCCGACAAACCGAAAACCGTGATTCCCAAGGCCATCAACCAGGTGATCTACCGGATCCTGATTTTCTACATCGGTGCGCTCGTGGTGCTGTTGTCCCTGACCCCTTGGGACAGCCTGCTGACCACGCTCAACGCTTCCGGCGATGCCTACAGCGGCAGCCCGTTCGTGCAGGTGTTCTCGATGCTCGGCAGCAACACCGCGGCGCATATCCTCAACTTCGTGGTGCTGACCGCCGCGCTGTCGGTGTACAACAGCGGCACCTACTGCAACAGCCGCATGTTGCTGGGCATGGCCGAGCAGGGCGATGCGCCCAAGGTCTTGTCCAAGATCGACAAGCGCGGCGTGCCGGTGCGTTCGATCCTCGCCTCGGCGGCGGTCACGCTGGTGGCGGTGCTGTTGAATTACCTGATCCCGCAACATGCGCTGGAGTTGCTGATGTCGCTGGTGGTCGCGACCCTGGTGATCAACTGGGCGATGATCAGCTACTCGCACTTCAAGTTCCGCCAGCACATGAACCAGACCCGCCAGACGCCGCTGTTCAAGGCGCTGTGGTACCCGTACGGCAACTACATCTGCCTGGCGTTCGTGGTGTTCATCCTGGGCGTGATGCTGCTGATCCCGGGCATCCAGGTATCGGTCTATGCGATTCCGGTGTGGGTGGTGTTCATGTGGGTGTGCTACGTGATCAAGAACAAGCGCAGTGCCCGGCATGAACTGGCGGTGGCGGCTGCTGCCAAGTAACCCATCTTGAAATACAACAAACCCGGCCAAGTGCCGGGTTTGTCGTTTCAGGCCAGACACAAATCCTGTGGAAGCAAGAACTCTGGAAGCAAGAACTCTGGGAACAAGGTCTGTGGGAGCAAGGCTTGCCCGCGATGGCATCGCCTCGGTCCATCAGCTGCACCGAGGTGACGGCATCGCGGGCAAGCCTTGCTCCCACAGACCAATTCCACAGACCAATTCCACAGACCAATTCCACAGACCAATTCCACAGACCAGTTCCACAGGTCAGGCTCTCGCAATCTTCATTCCGGCTGTTTCGGGTATCCTGTGGGTCCTGATACCGGACACTTTCCATGCTGGCGATTTCCAACACCGTGCACATCCCGGACGCCGAGATCGAGCTGACGGCCATCCGCGCCCAGGGGGCAGGGGGGCAGAACGTCAACAAGGTCTCCAGCGCCGTGCACTTGCGCTTCGACATTCCGGCCTCGTCGCTCCCCGAGTTCTACAAGGAGCGGCTGCTGGCGCTGCGCGACAGTCGCATTACCAGCGACGGTGTATTGATCATCAAGGCCCAGCAATACCGCACGCAGGAACAGAACCGGGCCGATGCCCTGGAGCGCCTGACCGAACTGATCCTCAGCGCCACCAAGGTCGAGAAGAAGCGCCGTCCGACCAAACCGACCCTGGGTTCGAAAAAGCGTCGCCTGGAATCCAAGACCAAGCGCGGCTCGATCAAGGCCGGGCGCGGCAAGGTGGACTTCTAGCTTTTCTCCCGTTCCTGGCGATGCCTCGGCGCCTGTCGGTACAGGTAGACGCTCAATGCCAACCCGCCCAGGGCCGCCAGTGCGGCGAACAGAAAGATCGAGGCAAAGCCGAAGCCCGCGGCAATCGCACCGGCCAGCGGTCCGGTGATCCCCAGCGACAAATCAATGAACAGTGAATAAGCGCCCACCGCCGCCCCGCGGCTGGAGGCCGGCACCAGGTTGACCGCTTCCACGCCCAGCGCCGGAAACACCAGGGAAAAGCCGAAACCGCTCAACGCCGCGCCCGCCAGGGCCCAGTGGGCATCCGGTGCGAGCCACAACAGCAACAGGCCCAGGGTTTCCACCGACAGGCAGGCAATCGCCACGCGAAAGCCGCCCAGACGGTTGATCAGGTTGCCGAACAGCAGGCGCGCGCCGATGAAGCTGGCGCCGAACAGGCTCAGGCACAGCACGGCGTTGTCCCAGTGCTGGGTGGCGTAGTACAGGGTGATGAAGGTCGCGATGGTGCCAAACCCGATGGAACCCAGGGCCAGGCCGCAGCCGTGTGGCAGCACACGTCCCAATACGTGCATGAACGGCAGGCGTTCGCCAGTGACGATGGGCGCGGCGGTTTTGCGCCAGGCCAATGCCAACCCCAGCAAACCGAGCAAGATAATGCTTACGCCCATGCTCCACAGCCCCAGCGCATTGACCAGCCACACCCCCAGCGGAGCGCCGATCGCCAGCGCGCCGTAACTGGCGATACCGTTCCAGGAAATCACTTTGGCGGTATTCGCCGCGCCGACCCGGCCGATGCCCCAGCCAATCGAACCGGAGCCCACCAGGCTTTCCGCGCTGCCGAGCACCAGGCGACCGATCAGCAGGCTGATCAGGCTGAACGTGGGCAGGTGGGGCGTCCAGGCAGACACCAGCATGAACACACCGCTCAGCCCGCAGCCGGCGAGGCCGAACATCACCGCGCGCTTGCTCCCCAGGTTATCGATGATTCGCCCGGCGTAAGGACGACTGAGCAGGGTGGCCAGGTATTGCACGCTGATCACCAACCCGGCGATCACCGCGCCGAAGCCCAGTTCGCCGTGGACGAACCCGGGCAGCACGGCCAGGGGAATGCCGATATTCAGGTAGCCGATGAACGTGAACAGGACGATGGAAACGACTTGCAGCGTGACCGCCAGGGGGCGCTGGGAATCTGACATGGGGTAAAGGTCCACGGAGCAGCAGGATAGATAGGCTGCTTATGATAACGGCGACCGTGGGCTCAGGGCGGGGGAAAGTAAAACTATTTGCCCAACGGTGGTTCAGCTGCCGTTCTCACTGCTGACCAGGCGTGTGGTGACCAGTGCGGCGATGGCGTTTTCTTCGCTGCCAAAGCGCGCCAGCAGGGCCGCTTGTTTTTCGGCAGGAAGGCGGGTCCAGATCTCGACCATTTTTTCGGCAGTGCCGATCAGCACGCTGGCCTGGGCTTCGCTGAAGGGAGGGGTGTCATCGGTCATGGAGGGCTCGGGATTCAGGCGGTGTGGAAAGCGCATCTTAGCGCTTTCCACACGGTCTGGTGGTGCGGGTCAATCAGTCTTCGCTGTCGGCCTGGCGGCGTTCAGTGGCTTCTTTTGGCTCGGGTTGCTGGGCGTCTGCTTGCCCCCCGGCTTGTAGCGTGGTCGTCTGCTCAGTGTCGTGCAGGCTTGGGAAGGGGAGATTAGGGATCTCGTGCATATCGCGCTCCTCGCAAGGTCTGTGGATAGATCTGGTAGATCCGCGCTTTTACAAAGCCTGGGCAGGATACAGCAGGAGAAATGACAAAAAGACTGTTAAATCCCGTCGGGCCGACAAAAGGGATTGTCTAGACACGTCATGTTCAATAGTCACGTCGCTTGCGAAACGCCCAGCGGCCGGCAATCAGCGTGAAGGTTGCCACCAGCGCCACCAGGATCCAGAAGCCTTCGGGATCGCCGGCAAGCGGCACGCCGCCGACGTTCATGCCAAAGAAACCGGCAATGATGTTGATGGGCAACGCCAATACCGTGACCACCGTCAGGGTGAACAGGGTGCGGTTGCTTTGTTCGTTGAGGTTGGCGGCGATTTCTTCCTGGAGCAGCTTGATCCGTTCGCTCAACGCGGTGAGGTCGTTGATGATCAGGGCGAACTCCTCGGTGGATTTGCGCAGCTCCTTGACGTCTTCTTTCTGCAACCATTGCGGCGGGCGGTTGAGCAGACGTAGCAATGAACCCGGCTCCAGGGCCAGCAAGCGCTGCAAGCGCACCAGTACCCGGCGGTTGCTGCCCAGCTCGGCGCGGTTGGTGGACAGCCGCGAGGACAGCAACTGATCTTCGACCTGATCGACGCTCAGGCTGGTCTTGCGCACGATCTGGGTCAGCACTTCGCCCTGGTCGCGCAGCAAGTGCACGAGTAATTCCACTGGCGAGCGAAAGCACTCGCCGGCCTTCACCGACGAGCGCAGCTTGTCGACCGAGTGCAGGGGTTGCAGGCGCGCGCTGACGATCAATCGACTGTGCACGCAAACCCACAATGTGGAGACATCCGAGGACACCATGTTGCTGAGGTTGAACACGACATCGTTCACCACGGCCAGCAACGCCGAGTCGACATGCTCGATGCGGGTCGAGCGCGAGCCTTCGTGCAAGGCTTCGAAAAACTCCTGGGGCAGGGCCAGGTGACCTTTCATCCAGCGCTCGCACGCAGCGTGGGCCAGGTTCAGGTGCAGCCAGAGGAACTCATCCGAATCTTGCGGGTGTTGCAGGCTCCGTAAGGCCTGGGCCGAATCGATCTCCTGCCCGCGTTCGCCGGGGCGGAAACGGAACCCGTAAAGCAGGCCGAACAGGTCCGGATCACGGTGGCTTTGATCAATGCTGTGGTTCATGAAGTCTCGCTGGCGGGAAGTGCCTGTGGCGGCTACAGGTTCACTTGAACGCCATCTTCGCAAGCTTTCTTGATGGTTTTGTGACAGTTCCATTCGCACCGCCAAGCTGGCGCTACCGGCCGTCGCCAAGGTTCAAGAATGCCCCGCTCAGGCCGATGGTATGTGCATATCCCCCCGTATTCGGGTTGCGACGCGGTGTGTTGCGGACATGGAGGTCGGGACGTCGTTCCTGTTATCCTTGCTTAGAGATTGCTCCCCATGATTCTACAAAAATCCCTTCGAGCTCAGATTCTCGCCCTATTGAGCGGCAGCCTGCTGGCGATGTTGCTGATCGCCCTGGCGTCCTTTCATTTCCTCTCCAATGGTGTCCAGAACTATCGCAACCTGATCGATGGACCGTTGCGTGCCTCGCAGTTGATCGACGAGGCCAACCTGCAGTTCAAGGTGCAGGTGCAGGAATGGAAAAACGTCCTGCTGCGCGGCAAGCAGCCGGCTGACCTGGATAAATACTGGAAGCAGTTCGAGGAACGTCAGCGTGAGGTCCAGGACATCCTTGGCCAATTGAGCGGGCGTGAAGGTGTGCCGGCGCCCATCAAGACCCGCATCGTGGCCCTGCGCGATGAACATCGTCAGTTGGGTGCTGCCTACCAAAAGGGCCGTGACGCATTTGTCGCCTCCGGTGGCGATTCGGCGGCGGGCGATGCGGCAGTCAAGGGCGTGGACCGTGCGGCCAGTGAGCAAATGAGTGCGCTGGTGGTGGAACTGCGCAAGCTGGGCACCGAGCAATCGACGCTGATCAGTGCCGGCGCCGATCGCACGATCATGCTGGGCACCGTGATCATGCTGGTGTCGGGTGTGCTGATTGGGCTGTTCAGCCTGTGGCTGGTCAATCGCAACCTGGTTCAACCGATCCGTAGCCTGATCGACTACGTGACCCGACTCAGTCATGGGCGGTTCGCCGAGCGTGTGACGAGCAACCGTCAGGACGAGCTGGGCAACCTGGCGGTAGCGGCCAACACATTGCGCGATTTCCTTGCCGAAACCTTTACCCGCCTGCAACGCAGTGCCACGGAGCTGGACAGTGCCAGCGGTGAGCTCAATGCCATCGCCAGCCTGATGAGCCAGGGCACCGGCGAGCAATTCGAACGCACCGATCAGGTGGCGACGGCGATGAACGAAATGTCCGCCACGGCCCAGGAAGTGGCCCGTCATGCCGCCGACGCGGCGCAGGCGGCCGATGACGCCGATCAATCGGCGCAACAGGGCGGCAAGGTCATGCAGGGGACCATCCACACCATCACCCGGATGCGCGGCGAGATCGCCAACACGGCTGCGGTCATCCGTCAGTTGGAAACCGACAGCGGGCGCATCGGCAAGGTGCTGGAGGTGATCCGCGGGATCGCCGAACAGACCAACCTGCTGGCCCTCAATGCTGCCATCGAAGCCGCGCGAGCCGGGGAGGCGGGGCGCGGTTTCGCGGTGGTCGCCGATGAGGTCCGCAGCCTGGCCCAACGCACGGCCTCGTCAATCATCGAGATCAACCAGATCATCCAGACTGTACAAACGGGTGCGGTGGACGCGGCCCATGCCATTGAGAGTGGGCAGTCGCGCAGCGAAGAAAGTGTGGAGCAAGTGACCCAGGCCGGTGTGATGCTCGAACGCATCACCCAGGCTGTCGAAGCGATTCGCGACATGAACCGCCAGATCGCCACTGCAGCCGAAGAGCAGACTTCCGTGGCCGAAGACATTTCCCGCAACCTGACGGAAATCACCTGCATTGCCAGCACCAACATGGACAATGTGCAGCGCACCGAAGCCGCCAGTCGGGATCTGCACGGTTTGTCGGGACAGTTGAATGAAGTGACGGCGCGGTTGAGTGCCTGACGGTCGTTCGCGACAGGTATTGATAAACGCAAAAGAGCCGCGCAACCCCAAGGTTGCGCGGCTCTTTTTTTTCTGATGGATCAAGTGTCTTGCTTGTTGCTCAAGACTTTGCCGGTCGTGGCATCGAAATCAACATCAAACTCTTTGCCGTCGGCGGTTTTCAATTCAACTTCATATTCATAACCGTTGAAGTGGTTATCCAGGTCGGTGTCGGTGATGGTCGCGCCCGGGTGCAACTTCAGGGCTTCTTCGTTCATCGATTCAAGGGACTTGATCTTGCCTTCCTTGACCAGTTGAGGAATCTGATCGACGCGAACATCTGCCTGGGCCAGGCCAGCAGTCAGGGTCAGGGCAGCGGCGGTAAACAGGGCAGTCAAAGTTTTCATAGGTCTTTCCTTGGTGTCGTTAAAGGGTGATTCGTTTAAGTGGGCTCAGATTATCTGTGGCAACTTAATTCACCCTTAATTCGGAAAACTTGCAGCGACTGCACCGACCCGGTCCTGATGTTTCAGTAACCGTTCTTCTCCAATAGTTGCGCCACACTGCCTGTTTCGGGACGCTTGAAGTACTTGAGCAACTCACTGGCCCGATTGGTGAAAATGCCATCCACGCCGGCATCCATCACTTTCTTGAAGTCCACCGGCTCATCAACAGTGTAGACATGCACCAGCAGACCCTGGTCATGGGTGTACTGGTTCATCCACGGCTGCACCAGGTCCGCGTAACTCTGGCTGCCGCCATGGGTCAACGCCGCGGATGGCCCGGTACCAATGGCGCCCTGGGCCTTGGCGTACTGAATCCATTTCTCGAATTCAGCCTTGTCCTTGGGTTCCTGCTTGGCGTAATAGGCGGCCTTGTCCGTTTCGCCGGACTCGGCAAAAGGCACCTTGGATTTGGGCTCGATGTTGCCTTCGCCCACCCACAACAGCAGGATCTTCGGCACCTTCGGCATCTCTTTGTGCAGCAGTTCGAGGCTGCTCTTTTCAAAGGTCTGCAAGACCACTTTGCCTTTGCCCTGGCCGACCCCCGTGGCCCGCTTGGCCAGTTTCGACCCGGCCGGGCTCAGCCAACCGCGGTCCTGCAGTTTGTCCTTCAGGTCGCGCTCGATGCCGGGGAACAGCTTCGGCGCCTTGGTTTCGATGTACAGCCCGGGTTTTTGCTGCGGGTTGCCCTCGGCGATATTGATCACTTCATCGAGGGTCAGGATTTTCAGGCCGGCGAACGAAGGGCGCGCGCGGTCCGGGTAAGCGGTGTTGAACCAACTGCCGGCATCGAGGGTTTTGAGCTCCGCCATGGTGAATTCGTTGGCGGTGCTGCCCTTGCGCTCGGGGAATTTGACCGCGACATCCGTGGTGCGCAGCAGGCTGTCGTCATGCAGGACGAACAACACGCCGTCCTTGCTGCGTTGCAGATCCAGTTCCAGGTAGTCGGCGCCCAGGTCGCGGGCCAGCTTGTAGGCGGCAGCGGTGGATTCCGGCGCGTCGAACGAGGCGCCGCGGTGGGCGATCACGGCGGGGTGCGGAATGCCCTGGAGGGCTGCCAAGGCCTTGGGGCTCGGGGCCTCGGACGCTTGGGTCTGGCCGAAGCCGAGCAACAGGCTCAGCATCAAGGCGGTGCGGGTGAAGGTGACAGGCATGCTCGAAATCCTTTCGTAGGTGTATGCAAAAAACTATCTTTTAACAATTGAACGCTGTCGGCGCTATCGCCATACCGACATAAACCTGTGCAAAGAAGATTTTTCCCACGCATTTCCAGGCCGCTTTGCAGTACCCTTGCCGCAGCAGTTTCCCCGGCAGAGGGAAACCTTAAATCCTGTGTCCGCTTGCCCTGCGTGTAAACCATTGATCAGACGTCCTGAGGGACGCATCCATGAGGTTTACCATGCGCACCACTTCGACATTCATCTGCCAGGCCGCCGACCAGCTCAAGGGTTTTGTCGGCTTGAACCGCAAGACTGGCCAGTACATCGTGCGTTTCAGCGAAGACGCTTTCGGCATGGACGTGGCCGACGACGGCATCATCCCCACCTGCGAATTTGTCTGGGCCCCCGTGGCGGACGGCACCATGGCCCTCAAGCGCGAGCGGATCCAGTTATTGCTGGACCAGCACATCGACGACCGGATCAATCTCTCCGAACCTTTGCGGGTGTATATGGCCCGCAGCGACCTGCCGGAAATCGTGGCGGTGCGGCAGTTGGTGACAGGCTGAGCCTCAATCTTGAATTGAACAGAGATCCTGTGGGGGCCCACAAGGATTTTTGGAATGGCACGGTCCTGTGGCCAGAGATTGCTCCCGCTGGGTCGCGCAGCGGCCCCCAAAAAAGCGATGAGCGCTGCGCACTCAAGCGGGAGCAAGCTCCCTCGCCACAAAAGCTTCCCAGCTATCACGCTACAGATTGATCAACGGTAAACACTGTGACACTAGATTGGGTGTTGGAAGGCGTAGTCGCGTTCGACCTTGCACACCCTTGTATGGCAATGGGTATACCAGGTGGAGCGGCCGCGCTCGCGGATCGCGCTGTGTTCAGGATGCTGCTTCCAGGCCAGGATTGCAGCTTCATCGCTCCAATAGGACACGGTAATCCCCAAACCATCGTCGCCACGGGCTGATTCGACGCCTAAAAATCCGGGCTGCTCCCGGGCAAGGGCCAGCATGCGCTCGGCGGCTTCGGCGTAGCCTTGGTCCCCTTCGGTGCGCAGGGAGGTGAATATCACCGCGTAGTAGTGGGTGCTCATGGCGTTGTCCTGGCGCAGGCTTCGACAAACGCGCTGACCAGCGGCGGCACGCGCCCTTCCAGTGCGGCACGTTCGGGCTGGAACAGCGTGGCGACAAAGAACGGATGGTCTTGCAGTTCCACCGCTCGCAGGCCGCCGGCCGAGTCCCGGGCCACGGGGTGCAGGCGCTGATTGAGCAAGTCTTCTTCAAAGTCCGGGTTGACCCCGAAGCGGCAATGGTAGCCCTCGAATACCCTCTGACGACCATAAGCCTTGGCAGTCAACGAGTCCGCATCGAGCTGAAGGCTGTCGATGGTTTCGATCAAGGCACAGCTCAGCGGCGTCAGCAGCGCGCGCTCAGCCTCGGGGTCGGTTTCGCCATGGGCGGCGTCGGCCCAACCCATCACGTTGCGGGCGTATTCCAGCACGGCATGTTGAAAACCACCGCAGGTGCCCAGGAAAGGGCGACGCTGTTCGCGGGCAAAACGAATCGCCTGCAAGGCGCCAGCTTCGTTTTGGTAGGGGCTGCCTGGTACGCACCAGATACCGTCGAAGTCCTCCAGCACTGCGTTGTCGACGATGAGCGACGTTGCCAGCCATTGGACGCGAATGTCATGGCCGGTTTGCCCGCCGGCCAGCTCAAGTGCAATGGGGATCGCCCGGTGAGCGGTGATGTGTGGGTCGTGGTCGCCGACCAGGGCGATGTGTAAAGGACGCTGTTTTGCCATGAGAGACTCGCCACTTGTTGATTCCTGGTCGCCACTATAGATTGGCGTTCACGCAATCAATATTGGCATTTACCCAAGTGATCAATGCAGCAGCGCACTATCGTCTGGACTATCCCGACCTGTCCCTGATCCTCGCACTGGTCCGTGGTGGCTCACTGGCTCGTGCCGCTCGATTGCTGCAGGTGGACGTGTCCACGGTGTTTCGTTCGGTACGTCGGCTGGAGGCGGCCCTGGGCCAGCCCTTGTTCGAAAAAAGCCGTTCCGGGTACTTGCCCACAAGCCTGGCCCAGGCGCTGGCCGAGCAAGCCGAGCGCGCCGAACAGGCCTTGGAGGCGGCGCGGGTGGGGGTGGAGCAGGGCGGCGCGGTCATCAGCGGGACGGTACGCCTGACGTGCAGCGACTCAGTCCTGCAAGCGTTGCTGCTGCCTGCGCTGGCGCGCTTCATGCCCGCTTACCCGGCGTTGACCCTTGAGCTGAGCACCTCGAACGACTTCGCCAACCTGAGCCGCCGCGATGCCGACATTGCGTTACGCCTGACCCGTACGCCGCCGGAACACCTGGTTGGTCGAAACCTGGGCAACGTGGCTTACCGGGTATGTGCCAGTGCCACGTATCTGCGCTCGGCGGATGCGAATGACCTGGCTTCCATGACCTGGATCGCACCGGACGATTTCCTCCCGGATCACCCCACCGTAGCCTGGCGCCGCCAGCATCTCCCCGGCGTGGTGCCCGCCTATCGCTGCAACAGCATGCTCTCGGTCACCGAACTGGTGCGAGCCGGCTTGGGTGTGGCGGCGCTGCCGGACTTTCTGATCGATGAACACCTGGGCCTGATGCCCCTTGGCGAACCGCTGGAGGGGTATGACACAGCCCTGTGGCTCCTGACTCGCCCCGACTGCCGGGCCTTGCGCTCGGTGGTGACCTTGTTCGATGAGCTGGGGCGCAATCTGCGCGGGCGCTGAGTTTTAACGGCGAGGGCGTACATGGCTCAATGGATGGCGCTTCCCCAACGGTTATAGTGCCTTGAGCACCAGCCCTTGGCCGAGAACATCACGATGACGAAGTCTTCCCAACCCACACCTTCCGCGCCCGTTGACCACCTGCGTTTTCACCGCCCTCACGCGCATCTGGCGCCGACCTTTGGCAATGACCGCTTTGCGCTGAGAGCGGAGGCGTTCGCGCGTTTTTTCGGGACGCCGATGTTCCTCGGTGCGCAAACCTTGATCGTGCTGCTATGGATCAGCCTGAACCTGGTGGGGGTCTTTCATTTCGATGCCTACCCATTCATCTTGCTGAACCTGGCGTTCAGCCTGCAGTCGGCCTATGCCGCGCCGCTGATTTTGCTGGCGCAAACCCGCCAGGCCGCTCGGGACAAAGCCCAGGCGGAAGCCGATGCCCAGCATCGTGAAGCCTTGGCCATCGCCAACAGCGAGCGCCAGGCTCAGGCCGCGCTGAATACGGCGCAGTTGCTTGAGTTGTTAGAGCAGAACACCCGCCTGACGGAAATGACCAAGGCATTGACCGAGCGTATCGACAACTTGACCACTGAAATGCACCAGAAGGTCGTGCACAACCCATCGCTGCAGTAGCCCTTCACGCCAGGACTTCTTGATCAAGCCTGGTAACGGCTCAGGAACATGTCGAGGGCCGATTCGATCACCTGGGCCTGCTCATCCTGGGTCAGGCTGGGTTGCCCCAT
The DNA here is from genome assembly GCF_052114545.1 of Pseudomonas sp. KB_12. Lineage (NCBI taxonomy): Bacteria > Pseudomonadati > Pseudomonadota > Gammaproteobacteria > Pseudomonadales > Pseudomonadaceae > Pseudomonas > Pseudomonas sp. KB_12. The sequence goes on from NZ_JBFREY010000004.1 coordinate 173,663, forward strand.
TGAAACCTGCGGCCAGAAGGCGAACGTCTTGAGCAGCCCATGCATTTGCTGGGCGGCAAATGCCGGTTCCACGGGTTTCAAGCGGCCATCGGCCTGGGCTTGGCGAATCCAGGCCGTCAGGCCTTCTTCACGCTGGCCCATGCGCGACACCATGTCTTGGGCCCGCTCGGGGGAATGAATGGTTGCGGCGATGGCGATGCGCGCCAGGTCGAGGAAGTTCTCGTCCGCCAGCAAGTGCAGTTTGGCTTGCAGCAACGTTTGAAGCTGCTCCCGTAGCGGCTTTTGCGGGCTGTAGGGCATGTCCTGCTCTGCGGTAATGCTGTTCCATAACCGATTCAGAATTTCGGCAAACAATTCTTCCTTGCTCGGAAAATGGTTATACACCGTGCGCTTCGATACGCCGGCAGTCGCCGCGATCTTGTCCATGCTGGTGATCTCGAAACCGCTGCTACGGAATTCAGCAATCGCGGCCTGGAGGATGGCTTCGCGTTTTCGCTCGGTAAGGCGCTGCGGTACGGTCATGGGCAATTCGTCGGTTGAGATGAGAGAACTTACACTCGGCAGTTTACTTGCTCCCGGGATTCATGCAATCTAGAAACTACACCGAGTGGTGTAGTTTTGAGTCAAGCGGCTGAGCGTGCATGCAACGGCCATCCAGCGTCCCACAACGGCGAAGCGCAATTGCGCCGACGCCCTTGGAGTTATCGCACCATGACCATTCCCTCTCTTTCGACCGACAATCCGTCCGCCCATGACGCATCCCGGCATGAACAGGGCAAGTATCGCAATCATGCCTTCACACCTCGGGAAGGTTTTGGCACGACCCTGCGCATCATCTGGAACATGATCTTCCACAAGCCGCGTACCACTCGGCCTTCGGGCGCCATCGAGGTTCAAGCGCTGACGCGCGCCGCGCTGCTGGCGGCGCCGAACAACAGCGTATTCCGCCTCGGCCATTCCACCCTATTGCTCAAGCTGCGGGATAAATTCTGGCTGACAGACCCGGTGTTCGCCGAGCGCGCCTCACCCGTGCAATGGGCCGGCCCGAAGCGTTTTCATCAGCCGCCCATCAGCCTGGAAGAATTGCCGCCGATCGAGGCGGTGATCCTGTCCCATGACCATTACGACCACCTCGATCATCAGGCCATCCTCAAGCTGGCGGCCAAGACCCGCCACTTCCTGGCCCCCCTTGGTGTGGGCGACACCCTGATCAAATGGGGCGTCGACGCCAGCAAGGTGCGTCAGCTGGACTGGTGGCAAGGTACCGAGGTGGACGGTATCGAGTTCGTTGCCACGCCCTCCCAGCACTTTTCCGGGCGCGGCCTGTTCGACAGCAACAGCACCTTGTGGGCCTCGTGGGTGATGATCGACGGCGCTACGCGAATTTTCTTCAGCGGCGACACTGGCTACTTCGAGGGTTTCAAACGCATCGGCGAGCGATATGGCCCCTTTGACCTGACGCTGATGGAAACCGGCGCCTATGACGTCGATTGGCCCCACGTCCACATGCAGCCAGAGCAGACCCTACAGGCTCATATCGATCTCAAGGGCCGTTGGCTGCTGCCGATCCACAACGGTACGTTCGACCTGGCGATGCATGCCTGGTATGAACCCTTCGATCGCATCCTGGCCCTGGCCTGGGAGCGCAATGTCTACATTGCCACGCCGCAAATGGGCGAAGCATTCACCCTGACGCAGCCGCAACGTGGCCGCGCCTGGTGGCTGGACGTGGAGCCTTCGGCGTACCAGGACCAGGCCGGTATCGCCTAGCACTCACAGGATTGGCGTTATTCAATCATTGCGTAATCGGAGCGCCCCATTGGGTCCGGTGTCGCACCCTTGATGTTCATGCCGCGCCCTGGTGCGAAGCCGGGGAAGAACACCAGGCCCTCGGCCTCCAGGCGAAAGGCCAGTGCCAGGCGAGTCACATCGAGCAACTCGCCGCCGGCCTCGAAGCGGCGGATGGCCTGGACCGAGACGCCGGATTGGCGGGACAGCTCCTCGACACTCCAACCCAGCATGGCTCGCGCCTGTGCACTGTGAGCAGGGGTGAATTGATAGACAGCGATGCGTTCCAGGGTGGTTTTGATTGCGAGAGAGGCCATGGGGGGCTCCAAAGCTGTGGGATTAAAAAATACTGTGTTTTTGTACAGTTGTTTTGAATCCCGATCAATCTCATTTTTTTGATCAATGACCGGCGGTCTTCTCCAGCCAGGCGCTCGGGGCGTGACCCAGTACGCGACGAAACATCGTGGAGAATGCCGCGGGGCTGTCGTAGCCCAGGTCCAGGGCGATTCGGGTCACTGAATTGCCGACGGCCAACCGGGACAATGCCGACATCACGCAGGCTTGTTGTCGCCATTGGCTGAAACTTAACCCGGTTTGCTGGCTGAACAGGCGATTGAACGAACGCAAGCTGATAGGCAATTGCGCCGCCCATTGCACGGGCGAGACGTGGGCGTCCGGGCGTTTCAGAAATGCCTGGCACAGGCCGAGCAGGCGCGGGTCTTGGGGCAGTGGAAGGTGCAGTGGCAGATGGGCGCTGCGCAGCAGCTCGTGCAGCAGCAGATCGATCAGCGCACCATCGCGTCCAGCCTCGTCGTAGTCCAGCGCAAGCTCCACGGCTTCCATCAGCAACTGACGCATCAGCGGCGACACGCTGATGACCTGGCAACGGGCGTCCATGGCCGTTACCGCAGCCGGTTCGATATACAAACTTCGCGTGCTGACGCCCAGCATCAGCACCTCATGGGCAACCCCGGGCGGGATCCACACCGCCCGTTGTGGCGGCACCACCCAATTGCCGTCTGCCGTGCTGACCTGCATGACTCCGGTGGCGCCGTAGAGCAACTGCGCCCGCCGGTGGGTATGGCGCGGCAACCGATGACCGTCGGGGTAATCCGTGCCGATAGCCACTACTGGCCGTGGCGTGTCGTCCAGCAGGTCAATCGAAACATTGCGCATCGAGCGGCCTCCAACAATTGGCGTAAATACAAACATTATTGGCGTACTTGCTGAGGCAGGCCAAGCCCCATCGCTCTATCGTCGGCCTCTCTCAATTTACGGATGCTGCGCGATGTTCTACCTCTTGCTGGCACTCTTCGGTTGCATGACTGGCGTCACTGCTGTGCTGTTCGGCTTCGGCGGTGGATTCGTCGTGGTGCCCTTGCTATACCGCATGCTCACCGCCAGCCACGGCGCTGACGACCCTATCGGCCAATCGGCGATGCATATTGCCGTGGCCACCTCGACCTGCGTGATGATCGTCAACGCGCTGATCGCCACCGCCAAGCATCACCGCGCCGGTAACCTCATTCGCCACTACGTGTGGCCGTTGGGTGGCTTCATCGGCCTGGGCGCTATCGTCGGAGCCGTTGCCGCGATGTGGGCGAGTAGCGAAGTCATTCGCTATGCCTTCATCGTTTACCTGGGCGTGACCATTCTGGACTGCTTGTTCAGACGCGGTTTTCTGACCCAGTCTGACGCTGTAGTCCCACGGCGATTGGGCAGGGCAGAGGTATCGGCAGGCGGAATCAGCATCGGCGTCATCGCCACTTTTCTGGGCGTGGGTGGCAGCGTCATGACCGTGCCGTTATTGCGTCGTTGCGGCCTGAACATGTCGCGCGCGACGTCCATGGCTAACCCGCTGAGTTTGCCGGTTGCGGTGGTCGGGACGCTGACTTACATGGCCATGGCCGGGTTTATCGAGTTTGATTTGGGGCCGTGGTTTGTGGGGTATGTGGATTTGCAGGCGTTTGCGGTTTTGACACTGGGCTCGTTAGTGGGGATTCGATTAGCTACGCCATGGATCGGGCGGATACCGGATCGATTTCACGCCGGGGTCTATATCGGATTGTTGATCGTCGTGATGTTGGGCATATCGGTGCAGTAAGTTGCTGCATGGCATTGCTCAAAATTTTGTGGGAGAGGGTGGCATATCGATTCTATGAGGCTGATTCGTCATACTTCGCTCCACTCATTTCGTGAGCTGACGCTCGCTTTTTCCAGGAAGATTCCATGTTCAAAGGACTGTTGCTCCTCGCATCCAGCGCCGTGTGCCTGATCGCGCTCTGTTCGACAGCCAGTGCCGATGGTGGTAGTGGCGTCTTTACCGGCACCTTGGGCAAGATGCCGATTGTGCTGGGACTCAACACTGCTCAAGAGGACGAGGTCATCGGTCGTTATTTCTATGAGAAATACCATCGTGACTTGGGATTGAGCGGCTCGCTGCAAGGAAAGACCCTGACGCTGGTCGAGGGCGGTACCCGCTACGACGACGGCCAATCGCTGCCAACCCTGACGCTGCAAAAAACGGCCAACGGCTGGCAGGGTGAATGGAAAAGTCTCAAGGGCAAGGTTCTGCCCGTGCAGTTGACCGAAGCCACGCTCCCGGCACCTGGGGCTGATCTTCCCCCCGTTATCGCCGAGCTGCGAAAAAGTGACCCTTATGAGTATCTCCGTCTGCTGGGCTTGAAACTCAAACCGGGCAAGAAAGAATCTTTCATGGGCCATGACTTGCAATGGTGGACGGAGCCACAATCCGGTATTTCCATGTTCAGCGTCGAGTCCGGCTACTCGAAAGACGAACTACAACGGGTCAATCGGCAATTGTTGGGGCGGCTCTGGACCGAAGTCATCAGCTACCACGGCTGTCTGTTGCAGGGCGCGGATAATGCCGAGTTCGACCAAGGCGTCGCGCCCAAATTCCTATCGCCCGATGTGATCAGCCTGAACATTTCCACAAGTTACTACTGCGGCGGCGTGCATCCGGATTTTGGCAATTCGCCGCTCAATCTCGATGCTCACACCGGCCACAGTTTGTCGCTGGAAGATGTGCTCTGGGTTGGCACAGGTAAGCCACCGCTCTACGCCGGCCACAACGACGCGGGTGATGCTCCGTTGACCGATGAAGAGAGCCAGGCGCGATACACTTACCAACGCGAGGTATTCGCGCCATGGCTGATCAAGCAACTCACCACGCTGTACCCCGACGAGATGCTGAAGCCAGCGGATGAAGACAGCTGCGACTACACCGATGAAGGCGTCTGGGGATATTCCAATTGGTACTTCACTGAAAAAGGTTTGTACTTGGGACCGTTCTTCGTCCGCGCGCAACGCGTTTGTGATGACCCCGGCTGGTCGGTGCTGCCGTACGCAGTCGTAAAACAACACCCCGGTGCGGTCAAACTTCAATTGCCCGGGACTGGTGACTAACCCTCAGCCAACCCGGGCGCTTCCCGAATAACGAAGTGATCCAGGTTCTCGATATTGGCACTGAACACCCCGAACGTCTGTTCGGGGTTCTTCTTGCTCGGTACCTGTTTCAACTCCGGCGTCACGCCATAAAAGAAGCAATACAACGGCGCGTCACTGTCGACGGCATGCTTGATCTCTTCCAGGAACGCTTTGCGCTTGCGGTAGTTATCGATCAGCTTCTTGCTCAGGTAAACGTTGACCGAGTAAGGCTTCTTCTTCGCCTCGTCCGGTTGCTTGAACCAGACCTTGGGTTCGAAATCGATGCGAAAGCTTTGCGTGTAATCCTTGATCTCCTTGATCTTGCCCCAGTAAATCAAGCCCTTGTTGTCCTGCAAATACTCGATCTTCTTGAAGAACGATCCATAGGGCGCCGTGTGCTCGCCAATCTTCAACAGCTTGCGCTTGAGCAGGTCCTTGTCCGCGAAGTTCGACACAAAACACTCCACCGGGTGGGCGAAGACACTGGTCTTGTCGGGTGTCGAATCATGGGCGCAATGAACGTCATCACCGTGGGACGATAGGGTGGGCGACGTAGGCCGAGTCGCTGCTTCAACGTCCTTCGACGGATCGGACGGCTTGCGTACGTACTGACGCCGAGTCAGCAGCAGCTCCGACGGAAAATGCTCCTCACGGTCGTCATCCGTTTGTGCCTCAACACTCTCCGCACCCAACCCCGGCGTTTTCGGACTGACATAAGGGCAGCCCTCGATATGCTGGGTAGTCGGTTGATTCTTGAAATGTGGCGTGCGGATGTAATTGACGTTCTTGGCGTTGAGCGTCGTCAGCCGATTGTCCTCATCAAACGCCGCCCGACAGGCATCGTTGGGGCACTGAAAGCGCTCCTTGGCCGAATCGAAGGCCATGGTCTCGTCGAAATTCAGATCCCGAACGTCATAGATCGAAAGCTTGGCATCGAGGCTGAGGCAGTAGGCGGTATCGAATTTCATCGGGGCTCGGGTCCATGAGAGGAGGTGTATTAATACCGAAGGACGCGGCGGGCTGCACCCAAAGTTTCAACACACCACAAACCCCCTGTGGGAGCGAGCTTGCTCGCGATTCCCAAACCCAACCCAACCATCAAGCCTGCCACCCACCTGCGCCCTGACACCAACCTGTGGCGAGGGAGCTTGCTCCCGCTGGGCAGCGAAGCGGCCCCCGTTCTGCAGTTCCTTACTCGGGGAAATCGATATCATAATGCTGGTTTTTAGCTCGATCTTTCAGGTGGTCGGAATTGTTACACCTGCTTAGCTAAATCCAGAGAGGCGGCGTATGAGTGAACAGGTGCAAGTAACCCTGCAAGAAGCGAAGTCCCAGCTCTTACAACTGGGCGCACGTGCATGGCTGGGCGACAAGGTGGTGATCACCAACGCCGGCAAGCCTTATCTGGATCTGCTACCCCATATCGCTACACCGCAGGCGCGCAAGCCTGGGCGGTTGAAGGGGAAGATTCGGATGTCGGCGGATTTTGACCGCACCCCCGAGGACATCATCGAGGGTTTTGAAGGCCGGCTCTGAGTGCAGACGAGTCTTCCTGATCTGAGATTTCAGTAGGCACCTCAGCCATGCAGGCCTCGTCAAACTCTCGCATGGTGGCCTTGTCGATAGCGCCGATTTTCAGCAGCGCTTCGGCCGAGCAGTGAATCGACTCGAAGGCCTCACTTTTTATTTTATTCGTCATTACATATCCCCATATGTTTTTTCGTCCAACAGAAACTGGACGTTTCCCGCAACCACTATTCCACACTGCCAAAGCGTGGGAACCCGCCCGCGATCTTCAAAACAACGCAGCAACCAAGCCCTACACCAACCTATGACCTGACACCTGTGGCGAGGGAGCTTGCTCCCGCTGGGTTGCGCAGCAGCCCCAATTCAGTATTCCCAACAAAAAACCGCCGCCCTAACACGGACGACGGCTTCCGATTGAATCTCAAAACCCTCGCAAAATCCGAGAAGCTTTCCGCCACCAAGATTCATGCTGGCTAAACGGGTCATCTACCAACACCGCCGGCATATCCCGCAAGCGAATCCATGGTTCATCCTGCCAGTGCAGCATGCAGAGTGACATCTTCGGCCAATCCAACACGCTCAGCGTAGGCCGTTCCACCTTATGCGAGTGGCGCTCATCCCGCAGGGTTGGCACCACCTGATGCGTGATCCACTCACGCAACAATCGATACTCAGGGCAGTAGTGATAAACCAGCAATGCATAGACGCCTGACTCGCTCAGCATCAGACGCTCTTCAGTCAAACCGTGGACATGCACGAGCATCATCCGACGCTGGTCGGGGTCAAGCTTGCGTGTCATGCGCTCATCGAGGTGCTTACTCATCAACCGCCCCAAATCCGAGGCGCTGAACCAGGCTTGGTTTTCAACCAAGAGGGTATGTAGTTGGAGGTTGTGACGGGTGAAAACGGTCGGAATATAAGCATCAGGCATGATGGGTCTCCGAGGTATACGGAGAGCGGGGTGAAATTTTTGTGGGCATAACGACCTCTACGTTCGAAGGTTAGCGGCGCGAGCCCGACGTAGAGGATGCAAGAAAAATCCCAACTAGCTATCTTCTCCACACAGAGTTGCAAATGTCCTTAGACAGTACGCGGTTCTATGTTCGGCGATTAGCTACTACGTTGGGCGTTTCTTAGGCACCTGCGACTAAGATAGGTAACGAGACGATACGGCGTCAATGCGGAAAGATTCTGAGTTTTTCGTAGGGTAAAGGTAGTGTGCCGGTCCCAGAGTTAAACGCAGTTATGGTCCTGTAGAAACACAAAAACCCCGTTTTCACGGGGTTTTTAGTTACGCGTGGAGCCTAGGATTTTTCTTTCGAATCAATCCCAGCTCAAAGCCCCACCCGTCTGATACTCAATCACGCGCGTCTCAAAGAAGTTCTTCTCTTTCTTCAAGTCCATGATCTCGCTCATCCAAGGGAACGGGTTAGTCGTCCCTGGATATTCTTCCTTAAGACCAATCTGCGACAGGCGACGGTTAGCGATGAACTTGAGGTAGTCCTCCATCATCGCCGCGTTCATGCCCAGCACGCCACGAGGCATGGTGTCGCGGGCGTATTCGATCTCCAGTTGGGTCCCTTGCAGGATCATCTGGGTCGCTTCTTCCTTCATCTCGGCATCCCACAGGTGTGGGTTTTCGATTTTGATCTGGTTGATCACATCGATACCGAAGTTAAGGTGCATGGATTCGTCGCGCAGGATGTACTGGAACTGCTCGGCGACGCCGGTCATTTTGTTGCGGCGGCCCATGGAGAGGATCTGGGTGAAGCCGCAGTAGAAGAAGATGCCTTCCAGGACGCAGTAGTAAGCGATCAGGTTGCGCAGCAGCTCTTTGTCGGTGTCCGGGGTGCCGGTTTCGAACTTCGGATCGGAGATCGAACGGGTGTATTTCAGGCCCCAGGCGGCTTTTTTCGCGACCGATGGGATCTCGTGGTACATGTTGAAGATCTCGCCTTCATCCATGGCCAGCGATTCGATGCAGTACTGGTAGGCGTGGGTGTGGATCGCCTCTTCGAAGGCCTGGCGCAGGATGTACTGGCGGCATTCCGGGTTGGTGATCAGGCGGTACACGGCCAGGACCAGGTTGTTGGCAACCAGGGAGTCGGCGGTGGAGAAGAAGCCCAGGTTGCGCATCACGATGCGGCGCTCGTCGTCGGTCAGGCCTTCCGGGTCTTTCCAGAGGGCGATGTCGGCGGTCATGTTGACTTCTTGCGGCATCCAGTGGTTTGCGCAGCCGTCCAGGTACTTCTGCCAGGCCCAGTCATATTTGAACGGCACGAGCTGGTTGAGGTCGGCGCGGCAGTTGATCATGCGCTTTTCATCGACGGCGACACGGGCGGCGGCGCCTTCGAGTTCGGCGAGGCCTTCGGCGACGTCGAGTTTGTCGAGGGCGGCCTTGGCGCGAATGATCGCGGCCGAGTCGCTGGCTGTCACGGCCCGCGCTTCGAGGGCGGCGGCACCGCCAGCGCTGTCGAGGCGGTCCATGTTGGCTTCAGAAGCGTGGCCGGCGTTGGCGCCTTTTACAGCGACTTCGCCGCTGTCTTCTTTGTCGAATTCGTCCCAGCTCAGCATGACGTGTCGTCTCCTGCGTGAGGGCCAGATGCCCGATGAGGGCCTACTGGCCGCGGTGGATCTTGGAAAAATCGTTTGTTGCAGCAGCTGACGCAGGCAATAAACAGAAAAATGTACGGGTCATTCCGGAGCGGCTGTGAACGCGAGGAGGCGATTTGGCCTCTGCGTGGGCTCCAGGCTGGCGTGATCCCCTGTAAGGGAATATTGCAGGCCCGTTTAAGGCGGCATTATAAGGACTTTTTTGCCTACGTGCTGCGGCGAAATAGCTCACAGAAGGAGCGGCGGGTGGGATATCCGCGTGGGAGCGAGGGTTTACAAGGCTTTGGCCGCTGAAGATTTTTTTTGCATGGATCGTATCGCGGTTTTTTTTGATCAAAAAACGAGCGTTTTTTGAAGGTTTGCACTACATGTTGTGTTTGCGGAGGGGTTTAGGCGGTTCTAGACACAACCAGGCCCGATCGAAACCGGGCCGTGGAAAATGTCAGTAATGATCAATCGGTATGGGCCGAACCGGTGTGATCGCTGCCGTCGCTAGCCACCGCGGTGGGGTCAGTGGTGGCGTGATCGTCACTGGCGATCGTGGCGCAATCCGCCTGGTCGTAACCCTTGATCGCGGCTGCGGAACCGGTGCGATCAAAACCGTCGGCGGCGAAAGTATTGGCGGCCAGCACGGACAGGGCAAGGGCGAAGATCAATCTGCTTTTCATGGTGGTTGTTCCTGGTTCGATGACGTTGATCAGCCGTTGGAGCAGCCGTTGCCCATGACGCTGTAGCGCAGGATGTGGCGTTGGCCCTTGGAGTCGTCGTATTCCATCTTCGCCGGGACCACTTCGCAGACGTTCGGGATGGCGCTCATGGAGATGACTTTGGCGATGTCCAGGTGGGTGGAGTAGGTGTACTCCTCAATGGCCGGTTTTTGCTGTGCAGCATCGGTCGGGAGCTCGTCTGCCATCGCGGTGGCGCAAAGGCTGCCGAGGACCAGAACCCATAAAGCTTTCATCTGTATTTCACCTTTTTGAAGTCGAGTAGGGTCACGCAACCTTTTTGGGGTTGCGTGTGGAGCAAGTGTTGGAAGTTGGATTAACGGCCTTCGTGGGGGCTGTGTTGCGTTAATCGTGTTTGCCGGTTGGCGAGGTGGATTTTAGAAGGTGAGGGTGGGGGTAAACAGACTCGGTTTTGATAAACACTGTTGGTTGATCTGGTAATAATCGGCTGGGAGTCGGTGGCTGTCTGGTGGACTGATGTTGGATGGGCAGGCGCTATCGCGAGCAAGCTCGGCTCCCACAGGCTCGGCTCCCACAGGAAAATGGCGGTAGGCAGGGCTTGCACGTTAGTACCGACATTTTGTAGGGACTTGTTACTACCATCGTCGAATGGTTCTATAGGCCCGCCCCGGGCTACAACGGGATCATACAAAAACAACTATTCACCGAGGTAAGAAAGATGAGTGCGGCTTCTGTGTATCCCGTTCGTCCCGAGGTTGCGGCCAATACGCTGACTGACGAGGCGACCTACAAGGCCATGTACCAGCAGTCGGTCGTCAACCCGGACGGCTTCTGGCGCGAGCAGGCCAAGCGCCTCGATTGGATCAAGCCTTTCACCACGGTGAAGCAGACGTCCTTCGACGATCACCACGTCGACATCAAGTGGTTCGCCGACGGTACCCTGAACGTTTCCTACAACTGCCTCGACCGTCATCTGGCCGAGCGCGGCGATCAGATTGCGATTATCTGGGAGGGCGATGACCCTGCCGAGAGCCGCAACATCACCTATCGCGAGCTGCATGAAGAAGTCTGCAAGTTCGCCAACGCCCTGCGCGGCCAGGACGTGCACCGCGGCGACGTGGTGACCATCTACATGCCGATGATCCCTGAAGCCGTGGTCGCGATGCTGGCCTGTGCCCGGATCGGTGCGATTCACTCGGTGGTGTTCGGCGGTTTCTCCCCTGAAGCACTGGCCGGCCGGATCATCGACTGCAAATCCAAAGTGGTGATCACCGCCGACGAAGGCGTTCGCGCCGGCAAGAAGATCCCGCTCAAGGCCAACGTCGATGATGCGTTGACCAACCCGGAAACCAGCAGCATCCAGAAGGTCATCGTGTGCAAGCGCACCGGTGGCGGCATCAAGTGGAACCAGCACCGCGACATCTGGTACGAAGACCTGATGAAAGTGGCCGGCACCGTTTGCGCGCCGAAGGAAATGGGTGCCGAGGAAGCGCTGTTCATCCTCTACACCTCCGGTTCCACCGGTAAGCCCAAGGGCGTGCAGCACACCACGGCCGGCTACTTGCTGTACGCGGCGCTGACCCATGAGCGGGTGTTCGACTACAAACCGGGCGAGGTGTACTGGTGCACCGCCGACGTGGGTTGGGTCACGGGCCACAGCTATATCGTCTACGGCCCGCTGGCCAATGGCGCGACCACGCTGCTGTTCGAAGGCGTGCCGAACTACCCGGACATCACCCGGGTGGCCAAGGTCATCGACAAGCACAAGGTCAGCATCCTCTACACCGCACCGACCGCCATCCGCGCGATGATGGCCTCGGGCACCGCCGCTGTCGAAGGCGCCGATGGCAGCAGCCTGCGCCTGTTGGGCTCGGTGGGTGAGCCGATCAACCCGGAGGCCTGGGACTGGTACTACAAGAATGTCGGCAAGGAACGCTGCCCGATCGTCGACACCTGGTGGCAGACCGAAACCGGTGGCGTGCTGATCAGCCCGCTGCCAGGCGCTACGGCATTGAAGCCAGGTTCGGCCACGCGTCCGTTCTTCGGTGTGGTGCCGGCGTTGGTGGACAACCTCGGCAACCTGATCGAAGGCGCCGCCGAAGGCAACCTGGTGATCCTCGATTCGTGGCCAGGCCAGGCGCGTACGCTGTACGGCGACCATGACCGTTTTGTCGACACTTACTTCAAGACTTTCAGCGGCATGTACTTCACCGGCGACGGCGCTCGTCGTGACGAGGATGGCTACTACTGGATCACCGGTCGGGTGGATGACGTGCTCAACGTGTCCGGCCACCGCATGGGCACGGCCGAGATCGAGAGCGCCATGGTCGCCCACCCGAAAGTCGCCGAAGCGGCGGTGGTCGGTGTGCCGCACGACATCAAGGGGCAGGGCATCTATGTCTATGTCACCCTCAATGCCGGCGAAGAAACCAGCGAGGCCCTGCGCCTGGAGCTGAAGAACTGGGTGCGCAAGGAGATCGGTCCGATTGCTTCGCCGGATGTGATCCAGTGGGCGCCGGGGCTGCCAAAAACCCGCTCCGGCAAGATCATGCGCCGCATCCTGCGCAAGATCGCCACGGCGGAGTACGACGGGTTGGGTGATATCTCCACCCTGGCCGATCCGGGTGTGGTGGCGCATCTGATCGAGACGCACAAGACCATGAACGTTGCCTGACGGTAACCCGTAAAACCGAAAGCCCCGCCCGGCAGTGCCGAGCGGGGCTTTTTTATGGGCGCGCTGGGAGGGCTTGAAATGTGGTGCCTTTGTGGCGAGGGAGCTTGCTCCCGCTCGGCTGCGCCTGTAGGAGCTGTGTAGGAGCTGTCGAGTGCAACGAGGCTGCGATCTTGCCCCAGACAATTGAGTCCCAAGCGAAAGATCAAGATCAAAAGATCGCAGCCTTCGGCAGCTCCTACCCCCAGCGGGAGCAAGCTCCCTCGCCACAGGTTTGGCGAATGAATAAATATCGGCGTTTAAACTAGGAAGTGTCTGAACGTTACCGGTGTTTCGAAATGTGTAACAAAAGGCGCCACAACGGGGCGATGTGAAACGCCAAGCCCCGATACAGGGCGCTTGCAGGCCTCTCCAAAAATAAGCCGACACGCTGTGCTTGCCGGATTAGAAGGGTTTGCGAATAATGGGCCCGCTATTTGCAGCATAGATCGGTTTCCCTTCTTTTGCTCTTGCATGAATTTGCGGGGCTGTCAATGCGCTCGAACAGCTTTCTCGGTGCTTCTGTAATTTGTTGTCGCATTGAAGAAATATCGGCTTCGGGCCTGTCGTTAGAATGCCGATCACTCGCTCGTCGTGGCTCGTGTTGAATAAAACGTGAGCTTCCTAGGACGCAGCACCAAAGTTCGTTTCACCCATTCGCATATTGGGCTGTTGCTCACTCTGCCGTTTTTGCCCTTTACCGATGGAGTCCCAAGATGAAGAAACTTGTGCTGCTTGGCGCCCTGGCACTGTCCGTGCTGTCCCTGCCGACCTTCGCTGATGAGAAGCCCCTGAAGATTGGTATCGAAGCGGCTTACCCTCCGTTCGCCTCGAAAGCCCCGGATGGCAGCATCGTCGGTTTCGACTACGACATCGGCAATGCGCTGTGCGAAGAGATGAAGGTCAAGTGCGTATGGGTCGAGCAAGAGTTCGACGGCCTGATCCCGGCGCTCAAGGTCCGCAAGATCGACGCGATCCTGTCGTCCATGTCGATCACCGAAGATCGCAAGAAGTCGGTTGATTTCACCAACAAGTACTACAACACCCCGGCCCGTCTGGTGATGAAGGCCGGTACCCAGGTCAGCGACGGCCTGGCCGAGCTCAAGGGCAAGAACATCGGCGTGCAGCGTGGTTCGATCCACGAGCGTTTCGCCCGTGAAGTCCTGGCCCCGCTGGGTGCCGAGATCAAGCCATACGGTTCGCAGAACGAGATCTACCTGGACGTGTCCGCTGGTCGTCTCGACGGCACCGTGGCAGACGCTACGCTGTTGGATGACGGCTTCCTCAAGACCGATGCCGGCAAGGGCTTCGCGTTCGTCGGCCCGGCCTTTACCGACGTCAAGTACTTCGGCGACGGCGTCGGCATCGCGGTTCGCAAGGGCGACGCGTTGAAGGACAAGATCAATGGCGCGATCGCGGCCATTCGCGAGAACGGCAAGTACAAGCAAATCCAGGACAAATACTTCGCTTTCGACATCTACGGCAAGTAACGACGTCCCGCCACTCGTGCGAAATGGCGCAAGCAACAGGATCTCTGCGGTTTGCGCCATTTTTTCATCCCACTTTCGAGGACCTGAATCATGTTGAAAGGCTACGGGGCTGTCATCCTCGATGGCGCATGGTTGACGCTTGAGCTCGCCTTGTCGTCCATGGCCCTGGCCATCGTCCTGGGGTTGATCGGCGTTGCGTTGCGCCTCTCTCCGGTGCGCTGGCTGGCGTGGCTGGGCGACCTGTATGCCACGGTCATTCGCGGTATTCCCGATCTGGTGCTGATCCTGCTGATTTTCTACGGCGGCCAGGACCTGCTCAACCGCGTGGCGCCGATGCTCGGCTATGACGACTACATCGACCTGAACCCGCTGGCGGCCGGTATCGGCACCCTGGGATTCATCTTCGGTGCCTACCTGTCGGAAACCTTCCGCGGTGCCTTCATGGCGATCCCCAAGGGGCAGGCCGAGGCGGGCATGGCGTACGGCATGAACGGGTTCCAGGTGTTTTTCCGGGTGCTGGTGCCGCAGATGATTCGCCTGGCGATCCCGGGCTTCACCAACAACTGGCTGGTGCTGACCAAGGCTACCGCGCTGATTTCGGTGGTGGGCCTGCAAGACATGATGTTCAAGGCCAAGCAGGCGGCAGATGCCACGCGCGAGCCTTTCACCTTCTTCCTCGCAGTGGCGGCGATGTACCTGGTGATCACCAGTGTCTCGTTACTGGCATTGCGTCACCTTGAGAAGCGCTACTCGGTAGGCGTAAGGGCGGCTGATCTATGATCTTCGACTACAACGTCATCTATGAAGCCTTGCCGCTGTATTTCAGTGGCTTGTTGACCACCCTGAAGTTGCTGGCCCTGTCGCTGTTCTTCGGCCTGCTGGCGGCGTTGCCCCTGGGGCTGATGCGGGTGTCCAAGCAGCCGGCGGTCAACATGACGGCCTGGCTCTACACCTACGTGATCCGCGGCACGCCGATGCTGGTCCAGCTGTTCCTGATCTACTACGGGCTGGCGCAGTTCGCGATCGTTCGCGAAAGCTTCCTCTGGCCGTGGCTGTCCAGTGCGACCTTCTGTGCGTGCCTGGCGTTCGCCATCAACACCAGCGCCTACACCGCCGAAATCATCGCCGGCAGCCTGCGGGCCACGCCCAACGGTGAGATCGAAGCGGCCAAGGCCATGGGCATGTCGCGCTACAAGCTGTATCGCCGGATCCTGCTGCCATCGGCCTTGCGTCGGGCGCTGCCGCAATACAGCAACGAAGTGATCATGATGTTGCAGACCACCAGCCTGGCATCCATCGTGACCCTGATCGACATCACCGGTGCCGCGCGCACGGTGAACGCGCAGTACTACTTGCCGTTCGAGGCCTACATCACGGCCGGCGTTTTCTACCTGTGCCTGACCTTCATCCTGGTGCGCCTGTTCAAACTGGCCGAGCGCCGCTGGCTGGGTTACCTGGCCCCGCGCAAGCACTGATAACGCATCGATCCGATCGACTGCTCAACGACTGACGTTTTGTGAGAACCGACCGCATGTACAAGCTTGAAGTCCAAGACCTGCATAAACGCTATGGCAGTCACGAAGTGCTCAAGGGCGTGTCCCTGAAAGCCGCCGCTGGCGATGTGATCAGCATCATCGGCTCCAGTGGCTCCGGCAAGAGTACTTTCCTGCGTTGCATCAACCTGCTTGAGCAACCCCATGCCGGCAAGATCCTGCTCAACAACGAAGAGTTGAAGCTGGTCGCCGGCAAGGACGGCGCGTTGAAGGCCGCGGACCCCAAGCAACTGCAACGCATGCGTTCGCGGTTGTCGATGGTGTTCCAGCATTTCAACCTGTGGTCCCACATGACTGCGCTGGAAAACATCATGGAAGCGCCGGTGCATGTACTGGGCGTGGCCAAGGCTGAAGCGCGGGAGAAGGCCGAGCACTACCTGAACAAGGTTGGCGTGGCCCATCGCAAGGATGCCTACCCGGGCCATATGTCCGGCGGCGAGCAGCAGCGTGTGGCGATTGCCCGTGCGCTGGCGATGGAACCGGAGGTGATGCTGTTCGACGAGCCGACCTCGGCCCTCGACCCGGAGCTGGTAGGCGACGTGCTCAAGGTGATGCAGGCCCTGGCCCTGGAAGGCCGGACCATGGTGGTGGTGACCCACGAAATGGGCTTTGCCCGTGAAGTGTCGAACCAACTGGTGTTCCTGCACAAAGGCATCGTCGAAGAAAGCGGCAACCCGCGCGAAGTGCTGGTCAATCCGCAATCCGAGCGCTTGCAACAATTTCTTTCGGGCAGCCTCAAGTAATCGCTCCCGTTACGCACCTGATTTGGGTCATGCTGCGCACCGCGCGCCAGATGGTCTAATTTGGTTGCAGCCGCTTTTGGCTTTAACACTGTTTTCGCTTCGGATTGCTCGCCATGACTGCCCATCGAATAGGTTTCCTGATTTGGCCCAGCACTAAAGCCTTGACGCTGGCGCTGGCCGAGGAGGCCTTGCGTGTTGCTCAGCGGGTGCATCCGGATGTGGTCTACGAACTGTCGTTCTTGCAGGCCGAACCGCCGGCCGACGGCGCCTGGCAACTGCCGGGCGAGCCTTGGGCCGGTAAGCTCGAAGGCTTCCAGAAGCTGTTCCTGCTGGCCGATGAGCCGCCGACTGCGTTGGCCTCACCCCTGAGCAGCGCCCTCAAGCAACTGGTGCGTGCCGGTTGTGTGATCGGCGGTTTGTCTGCCGGCGTCTATCCCCTGGCCCAGCTGGGTTTGCTCGACGGTTACCGTGCCGCCGTGCATTGGCGCTGGCAGGATGATTTCTCCGAACGTTTCCCGAAGGTCATCGCCACCAGCCATCTGTTTGACTGGGACCGCGACCGCCTGAGCGCCTGCGGCGGCATGTCGGTGCTCGACCTGTTGCTGGCGGTGCTGGCTCGCGATCATGGCGCGGAGCTGGCCGGTGCGGTGTCGGAAGAATTGGTGGTCGAGCGCATTCGCGAGGGCGGCGAGCGTCAGCGCATCCCGTTGCAGAACCGTCTTGGCTCCAGCCATCCAAAGCTCACCCAGGCGGTGCTGCTGATGGAAGCCAACATCGAAGAGCCGCTGACCACCGACGAGATTGCCCAGCATGTCTGTGTATCCCGTCGACAGCTGGAGCGGATCTTCAAGCAATACCTCAATCGCGTGCCTAGCCAGTATTACCTGGAGCTGCGCCTGAACAAGGCCCGGCAGATGCTGATGCAAACCAGCAAATCCATCATCCAGATCGGCCTGTCCTGTGGCTTCTCCTCAGGGCCGCACTTCTCCAGCGCCTACCGCAACTTCTTCGGCGCCACGCCGCGGGAAGACCGCAACCAGCGCCGCAGCAGCAGCCCGTTCGAATTGTCCTCGGTGCCGTCCGAGCGCGGCTAGTGGCACAACACGCTTCTGTGGGAGCAAGGCTTGCCCGCGATGCAGGCGACGCGGTCCTTGGTGAACCGAGGCGCCTGCATCGC
The DNA here is from genome assembly GCF_052114545.1 of Pseudomonas sp. KB_12. Lineage (NCBI taxonomy): Bacteria > Pseudomonadati > Pseudomonadota > Gammaproteobacteria > Pseudomonadales > Pseudomonadaceae > Pseudomonas > Pseudomonas sp. KB_12. The sequence goes on from NZ_JBFREY010000004.1 coordinate 191,397, forward strand.
GAGCAAGCTTTGCTCCCACAGATAAGTCCCCCTCGCCACAAGTGTTTTGCATGGCCGAGGGAAATGTGGAAGCCAGCCCCTCAAATACACCGGCAACGTTTAAACTGCGCCTTTGCGACGCTATTTGTCGCATTGCCGTAAACCCGCGAAAAACGTGGGTTGGCGCTATAAGAAGTTGTCGCTTGGCGGCAAGGCCGGGCTGAAAACTGTCCTTACAATCCTTACCAAGCCCGCCAGTTCCAGGCGGGTGTTCCTCATCAGGAGACTCCGATGTCCGTTGAGCAAGCCGCGGTACAACGCGCCGATTTCGACCAGGTTATGGTTCCCAACTATGCACCTGCTGCCTTCATACCTGTGCGTGGCGCCGGTTCCCGCGTATGGGACCAATCCGGTCGTGAGCTGATCGACTTTGCTGGCGGTATCGCAGTCAACGTACTGGGCCATGCCCACCCGGCGCTGGTCGGTGCACTGACCGAACAGGCCAACAAGCTGTGGCACGTGTCCAACGTATTCACCAATGAACCGGCCCTGCGCCTGGCCCATAAACTGGTCAACGCGACTTTTGCCGAGCGCGCGTTCTTCTGCAACTCCGGCGCCGAAGCCAACGAGGCCGCCTTCAAGCTGGCCCGTCGTGTCGCGTTCGATCGTTTCGGTAGCGAGAAGTACGAAATCATCGCCGCGCTCAATAGCTTCCACGGTCGTACCCTGTTCACCGTCAACGTCGGTGGGCAGTCGAAGTACTCCGACGGCTTCGGACCTAAAATTACTGGCATCACCCACGTTCCTTACAACGACTTGGCCGCTTTGAAAGCCGCTATTTCGGACAAGACCTGCGCCGTGGTGCTGGAACCGATCCAGGGCGAGGGCGGTGTGCTGCCGGCCGAGCAGGCCTACCTGCAAGGCGCCCGCGACTTGTGTGATGCCCACGACGCGCTGTTGGTGTTCGACGAAGTGCAGACCGGCATGGGCCGCAGTGGTCACCTGTTCGCCTACATGCATTACGGCGTGGTCCCGGACATCCTCACCAGCGCCAAGAGCCTGGGCGGTGGTTTCCCGATCGCGGCGATGCTCACCACCGAAGCGCTGGCCAAGCACCTGGTCGTCGGCACCCACGGCACCACCTATGGCGGTAACCCGCTGGCCTGCGCGGTGGCCGAAGCAGTGATCGATGTGGTCAATACCCCTGAAGTGCTCGCGGGTGTCAAAGCCAAGCATCACAAGTTCAAGGTTCGCCTGGAGCAGATCGGCGAGAAGTACGGCCTGTTCACCCAAGTGCGTGGCCTGGGCCTGCTGATCGGCTGCGTGCTGAGCGACGCCTGGAAAGGCAAGGCCAAGGACATCTTCAACGCCGCCGAACAGGAAGGCCTGATGATCCTGCAAGCTGGCCCGGACGTGATTCGCTTTGCTCCGAGCCTGGTGGTGGAAGACGCCGACATCGACGAAGGCCTGGATCGCTTCGAGCGGGCCGCGGCGAAGTTGACCCAAGCCTAAGGCTGAGTCGGACCCCTTGTGGGAGCGAGCTTGCTCGCGATAGCGGTGCCTCAGTGAAATGAATGTTGGCTGACACTGCGCTATCGCGAGCAAGCTCGCTCCCACAGGAGTCTTGCAGCGGCTGAAAAATCGAAGACCGCCGCAGATGCAATGCGGGCCAGGGTGTTCGTTTAGTTTTTTTCTGTGTATCGACCCCACGGTCGAACCCTTTATTTCAAGTTAAGGAGTGACACCATGCTGGTGATGCGCCCCGCGCAAATGGCTGATCTGGGCGAGGTACAGCGTCTGGCTGCGGACAGTCCGATCGGTGTCACTTCCTTGCCGGATGACGTGGAACGCCTGAGCGACAAGATCGCCGCAAGCGAAGCCTCGTTCGCCGCCGAAGTCAGCTTCAACGGTGAAGAGAGCTATTTCTTCGTCCTTGAAGACACTACCACCGGCAAGCTGGTGGGCTGTTCGGCCATCGTCGCGTCGGCCGGTTATTCCGAACCGTTCTACAGCTTTCGCAACGAGACTTTCGTTCATGCCTCCCGTGAGCTGAAGATCCACAACAAGATCCACGTGCTCTCTCAGTGCCACGACCTGACTGGCAACAGCTTGCTGACCAGTTTCTACGTGGTGCCGGAACTGGTGGGTTCGCCATGGTCGGAACTCAATTCCCGCGGGCGCCTGCTGTTCGTCGCCAGCCACCCGGAACGGTTTGCCGATTCGGTGGTGACCGAGATCGTCGGCTACAGCGATGAGAATGGCGACTCGCCGTTCTGGGACGCCATCGGTCGCAACTTCTTCGACCTCAACTACGCCGCCGCCGAGCGTTTGTGCGGGCTTAAAAGCCGTACTTTCCTCGCCGAGCTGATGCCCCATTACCCGATCTACGTGCCGCTGTTGCCGGACGCCGCCCAGGAAGCCATGGGCCAGGTCCATCCGCGGGCGCAGATCACCTTCGACATCCTGATGCGCGAGGGTTTCGAGACCGATCACTACATCGACATCTTCGACGGTGGCCCGACCCTGCATGCTCGTGTCTCGGGCATCCGCTCGATCGCCCAGAGCCGCGTGGTGCCGGTCAAGATCGGCGAACCGGTCAAGGGGGCCGGCCGCCAGTACTTGGTGGCCAATGCCCAATTGCAGGATTACCGCGCCGTGCTGCTCGAGCTCGATTACGCGCCGGGCAAACCTGTGACGCTGGACATGGAAGCGGCCGAAGCCTTGGGCGTCGGCGAAGGCGCCAGCGTGCGCCTGGTGGCGGTTTAACGCTTTACAGCTGAGTTTCGCGGGTGGCGTGAGCGACCCGTTTGAGGAGATAGCATGATCGTTCGTCCCGTACGCAGCAGCGATTTACCCGCTCTGATCGCCCTGGCCCGCAGCACGGGCACCGGCCTGACCACCTTGCCGGCCAACGAAGAGCGCCTGGCCCATCGGGTCGGCTGGGCCGAGAAGACCTTTCGCGGCGAAGCCGGGCGCGGTGACGCGGACTACCTGTTCGTGCTCGAAGACGATGACGGTCGCGTGGTGGGCATTTCCGCCATCGCCGGTGCCGTGGGGTTGCGTGAGCCCTGGTACAACTTCCGGGTCGGCCTGACGGTCAGCGCTTCCCAGGAATTGAACATCTATCGGGAAATCCCGACCCTGTTCCTGGCCAACGACCTGACCGGTAATTCCGAGCTGTGCTCGCTGTTCCTGCATGCCGATTTCCGCAATGGTCTCAATGGCCGCATGCTGGCCAAGGCGCGGCTGTTGTTCATTGCCGAATTCCCGCAGTTGTTCGGTAACAAGATCATCGCCGAGATGCGCGGCATGTCCGACGACAAGGGGCGTTCACCGTTCTGGGAAAGCCTGGGTCGGCACTTCTTCAAGATGGAATTCAGCCAGGCTGATTACCTCACCGGCGTGGGCAACAAGGCGTTCATCGCCGAGCTGATGCCCAAGTTCCCGCTGTACACCTGTTTCTTGTCCGAAGATGCCCGGACCGTGATCGGCCAGGTTCATCCGGACACGGAACCAGCATTGTCGATGCTCAAGAGCGAAGGTTTCAGCTACCAGGGTTACGTCGACATCTTCGACGCCGGCCCGGCGGTGGAATGCGAAACCGGCAAGATCCGCGCGATTCGTGACAGCCAGGCGCTGGTGCTGGCCATCGGCACGCCGGGCGATGACGCCACGCCGTTCCTCATCCATAACCGCAAGCGCGAAGACTGCCGCATCACCGCTGCACCGGCGCGCTTTGCCGCCGGAACACTGGTGGTCGATCCGCTGACCGCCAAACGTCTTCAACTCAACGCCGGTGACCAGGTACGTGCCGTCGCGTTGTCTGCTGCCCGGGAGTCGAAATGATGAACTCGCTGTACATCGCAGGAAGCTGGCTGGAAGGCCAGGGCGACCTCTTTGAGTCCTTGAACCCGGTGAGCCAAGAGGTGTTGTGGTCGGGCAACGGCGCCACGGCCGCGCAAGTGGAGTCGGCGGTGCAGGCCGCGCGCCAGGCGTTCCCGGATTGGGCTCGGCGCTCGCTGGATGAACGCATCCAGGTGCTGGAGGCCTTTGCCGCTGCCCTGAAAAACCACGCGGACGAACTGGCCCAGTGCATCGGTGAAGAAACCGGCAAGCCGCTGTGGGAAGCGGCGACCGAAGTGACCAGCATGGTCAACAAAGTCGCCATTTCGGTGCAGAGCTACCGCGAGCGGACCGGCGAGAAGAGCGGCCCCCTGGGCGACGCCACTGCTGTACTGCGCCACAAGCCCCACGGTGTGGTGGCGGTTTTCGGCCCCTACAACTTCCCTGGTCATTTGCCCAACGGCCACATCGTGCCAGCGCTGCTAGCCGGTAACAGCGTGCTGTTCAAGCCGAGCGAACTGACGCCGAAAGTCGCCGAGCTGACGGTCAAGTGCTGGGTCGAGGCGGGTCTGCCGGCGGGCGTACTGAACCTGCTGCAAGGGGCGCGGGAAACCGGTATCGCCCTGGCGGCGAACCCAGGCATCGACGGGCTGTTCTTCACCGGCTCCAGCCGCACCGGCAATCTGTTGCACCAACAATTTTCCGGGCGTCCGGACAAGATCCTCGCGCTGGAAATGGGCGGCAACAACCCGCTGGTGGTGGATGAGGTGGCCGACGTCGATGCGGCGGTCTACACCATTATTCAGTCCGCTTTCATTTCCGCCGGGCAGCGCTGCACCTGTGCGCGCCGCCTGCTGGTGCCGGAAGGCGCTTGGGGCGATGCCCTGCTGGCGCGCCTGGTGGCGGTCAGCTCGACCCTTGAAGTCGGTGCTTTCGACCAGCAACCGGCACCGTTCATGGGCTCGGTGATTTCCCTGGCCGCGGCGAAGGCGCTGATGGATGCGCAAAACCATTTGCTGGGCAAAGGCGCCGTGCCGCTGTTGAGCATGACCCAACCGCAGGCCCAGGCCGCATTGCTGACGCCGGGTATCCTGGACGTGACGGCCGTGGCCGAGCGGCCTGATGAAGAGCTGTTCGGGCCGTTGCTGCAAGTGATCCGCTACAAAGATTTCGCAGCGGCAATCACCGAGGCCAACAATACGCAATATGGCCTGGCTGCCGGGTTGCTGTCCGATTCCCAGGAGCGTTACCAGCAGTTCTGGCTGCAAAGCCGCGCCGGTATCGTCAACTGGAACAAACAGCTGACCGGGGCCGCCAGCAGCGCGCCGTTCGGCGGTGTCGGCGCCTCGGGCAACCATCGCGCCAGCGCTTATTACGCGGCCGATTATTGCGCGTATCCGGTGGCTTCCCTGGAAACCCCGAGCCTCGTCATGCCGGCTGCCCTGACCCCCGGCGTGCGAATGGTGTGAACCCCGATCGCGAGCAAGCTCGCTCCCACAAAGGATTGCGCAGAACCTTGTGGGAGCGAGCTTGCTCGCGAAGGCCGCGCCGCGGTTGTTATTTGATGCCTATAAAAAACAGATTCTCGTGGAGCCTCGCTGATGAAATCCTATGAAGTCAACTTTGACGGTCTAGTGGGGCCGACCCATAACTACGGCGGGCTCTCGTACGGCAACGTCGCGTCCCAGAGCAACAGCCAGCAGTCCTCCAACCCCAAGGAAGCGGCGTTGCAGGGCCTGGCGAAAATGAAAGCGCTGATGGACATGGGTTTCCAGCAAGGTGTGCTGGCGCCGCAGGAGCGCCCGGACGTGGCGGCCCTGCGCCGGCTGGGTTTTGCCGGCAGCGATGCCCAGGTCATCCAGCAGGCTGCGAAAGAAGCGATGCCGTTGCTGGTTGCCAGTTGCTCGGCCTCCAGCATGTGGGTGGCCAACGCCGCCACGGTCAGCCCGAGCGCCGACACGGCCGATGGCCGCGTGCATTTCACCGCCGCCAACCTGAACTGCAAATACCACCGCAGCATCGAGCATCCGACCACCAGTCGCGTGCTGGGGGCGATGTTCGCCAACCAGCAACACTTCGCCCACCACGCCGCCTTGCCGGCGGTGGCGCAGTTCGGCGACGAAGGCGCGGCCAACCACACCCGTTTCTGCCGCGCCTACGGTGAGGCCGGTGTCGAGTTCTTCGTGTTCGGTCGCAGCGCTTTTGACACCCGCTATCCCGCGCCGCAGAAATACCCGGCGCGCCAGACCCTGGAAGCTTCCCAGGCCGTTGCCCGCCTGCACGGGCTGAGGGAGGAGGGCGTGGTGTACGCCCAACAGAACCCATCGGTGATCGACCAGGGTGTGTTCCACAACGACGTGATCGCGGTGGGCAATGGCGAAGTGCTGTTCTATCACGAGGACGCGTTTCTCGAGACCGACAAGATGCTGGCTGAATTGAGCAGCAAACTCGCCAAGGTCGGTGGGAAATTTCAATCGGTGTGCGTACCGCGTTCGGCGGTCACCGTCGATGACGCGGTACGTTCCTACCTGTTCAATAGCCAGTTGCTGTCGCGTCCCGACGGTTCAATGCTCTTGATCGTGCCGGAAGAATGCCGTAGCAACGAACGTGTCTGGCAATACCTGCAGGGCCTGACGGGCACTGGCGGGGTGATTCGCGAAGTGAAGGTCTTCGACCTCAAGCAAAGCATGCAGAACGGGGGCGGCCCGGCTTGCCTGAGGTTGCGCGTGGCGCTCAATGAAACCGAGCTGGCGGCCGTCAACCCAGGGGTTATCATGACCGCGCCGCTGTACGATTCGCTGACCCAATGGGTCGAGCGGCACTACCGCGACCGCATGACCGAAAATGATCTGGCAGACCCGCAGTTGCTGCTCGAATGCCGTGCGGCACTGGATGAACTGACACAAATCCTTAAACTTGGCTCGGTTTATCCTTTCCAGATCAATTGAAAGCGCGCGCGACCTGACTACAGTCAAAGCAGGGCGCGTTGCCTTATCCCCAGACGAGAATGTAAAGACATGAGCGATACCTTGCAGCTGATCCTTGAAGACACCGACGGCACCCAACTGGAAACCTCCTGCACCCGCGTCGCGGTGATGTGGCAAGGCAAGGAGTTGTGGATCCAGCAGGATGGCCGCGGTCAGTTGCTGATCGGCGTCGATGTCGAAGAAGGGGACGAGGAATACGCCAACCTGTTGTTGCGTCCATTGGCGACCAACCTGGTCAGCCTGCAACTGGAAATGGAACCGGCGGACGTCGGCGACGATGACCATGTCCATGGCCCGGATTGCGGCCACGACCATTAAGGAAACCGCGCTATGCTCGCCCTCGGCAAACTGCTTGAACTGACCCTCGCCGGCCGTGAACCGGCGGAGAAGACTCAACTGACTGTCGAAGGCGTACGGATGCGCTGGTTGAGCGAGGGCGCGCTTGAGGTCAAGCCGCCCGAAGCCCGGGATAACGGCCTGGACCTGCTGCTGTCGGCCGGTATCCACGGCAACGAAACCGCGCCAATCGAGTTGCTCGACCGCTTGCTGCATGACATCGCCCGAGGCCATTTGAAGCCGCGGGCACGCATTCTGTTCCTGTTCGGCAACCCCGAGGCCATCCGGCGCGGAGAGCGTTTCGTCGAACAAGACGTCAACCGCCTGTTCAATGGCCGCCATGAGCTGAGCGGCGGTCCTGAGGCGCTACGGGCCTGCGAGCTGGAGCGCTTGGCCGCCAGTTTTTTCAGCCGGCCAGAGCGCAGTCGCTTGCATTACGACCTGCACACTGCCATCCGCGGCTCGAAGATCGAGCAGTTCGCCCTCTACCCGTGGAAAGAAGGTCGCCAGCATTCACGCCGTGAACTGGCACGCTTGCGTGCCGCGGGCATGGAGGCGGTGTTGCTGCAGAACAAGCCGTCCATTGTGTTCAGCGCCTACACCTACGACCAGCTCGGCGCCGAGTCCTTCACCCTGGAACTGGGCAAGGCCCGGCCATTCGGACAGAACGACGGGGTCAACGTCAGCCTGTTGGAAACCCGCCTGCAACAGATCATCGAGGGCAACGAGCCGGAGCTGGATGAAGGGCTCGATGGCCTGCAGCTGTTCAGCGTCGCCCGGGAAATCATCAAGCACAGCGACAGCTTCCGCCTGAATCTGCCGACGGACATCGAGAACTTCTCGGAATTGGGGAAAGGCTACGTGCTGGCCGAAGACATCGCCCAGACCCGCTGGGTGATCGAAGAAGAGGGCGCCCGGATCATCTTTCCGAACCCCAAGGTCAAGAATGGCTTGCGGGCTGGCATCCTGATCGTGCCGGCGACCGATGAAAACCTGATCTAAAATCCCCACAAACCATTGTGGGAGCGAGCTTGCTCGCGATAGCGGTGTACCAGTCAATGTTGAAGGCGACTGACACTCCGCTATCGCGAGCAAGCTCGCTCCCACAGGTTTTTTAGCGGCTTTTAGACCGCTACCGCCCGCTGCTCACTACGGCGTAACGCCCGGGTCTTGTGCAACGTATCGGCGCAGGTCTTCGCTGCTTCCTGACCCTTGTGCACGAAATGTTCGAAGAAGAATTTCTGATGTTCTTCCCCAGCATGAAAGTGATGCGGCGTGAGCACGACCGAGAACACCGGCACTTCGGTTTCCAGCTGGACCTGCATCAGGCCGCTGATCACCGATTGGGCGACGAACTCGTGACGGTAGATGCCACCGTCCACCACCAGGCCGGCGGCGACGATGCCGGCGTAGCGGCCTGACTTGGCCAGCAGCTTGGCGTGCAGCGGAATCTCGAAGGCGCCACCGACTTCGAAGAAGTCGATATCACTTTCCTGGTAACCCTGGATGATCATTTCGGCGACGAAGCCTTTACGGCTCTGGTCAACGATTTCCTTGTGCCAGCAGGCCTGGATGAACGCGACGCGCTCGCCCGGATGACTTTTGCTTTTGCTGTCGATTGCAGTGGGTTGCATGTTCTGGTTCCTGTTTGTGTGAAAAACAGGGCGTCATGAATCGAAGGGGATTCGAGGGTACGCCGCGCACGGACAGTCGCAGTCGGCCCTTGGGTGCCAATCCCGTTCTCTCTTCATCCGGACTATGACCGTCGGCCCCGGAATCACACCGGGTCTGCTGACCTTGCCGCTACACCCCAAAAACCGGTGCACCACCAAGCGCTCGCGGGCTATGCACGTTGCGTGCAATTACCGCCGGTGGGGAATTGCGCCCCGCCCTGAGAACGTTTTGCCGCCACGCTGTGTGACGGCGGATAATTTTTAACACATAACCCCTTGTGGGAGCGAGCCGTGGGAGCAAAGCTTGCTCGCGACAGCGGTGGGTCAGTCAACATCAATACTGCCTGACCCGACGCCATCGCGAGCAAGCTTTGCTCCCACGGCACGCAAGGGGGGTGTTGCCCTTTCCGTCGACTGGGCTTGATTATTCCTCGCCATGACCGCAGTAATTGCCCTTCGAAAGGGATTTCCCTCCACTTGAGCCCGAGGCCAGATTCATGAGCGTTATCGATCTTCGCAGCGACACGGTCACCCAACCTACCGCCGGCATGCTCGATGCCATGGCCAGCGCGCCTACCGGTGACGATGTGTATGGGGAAGACCCGACCGTCAATCGCCTCGAGGCCGAACTGGCCGCTCGCCTGGGGTTTGCCGCAGCGCTGTTCGTGCCCACGGGGACCATGAGCAACCTGTTGGGCTTGATGGCCCACTGCGAGCGCGGCGACGAATACATCGTCGGCCAGCAGGCCCACACCTACAAATACGAAGGCGGTGGTGCGGCGGTGCTCGGTTCGATCCAGCCCCAGCCTCTTGAGGTGCAGGCGGACGGCTCCCTGGACCTGGCACACGTCGCTGCGGCGATCAAGCCCGATGATTTCCACTTTGCCCGCACCCGCCTGCTGGCCCTGGAAAACACCATGCAGGGCAAGGTGCTGCCACTGGAATACCTGGCCCGGGCCCGGCGTTTTACCCAGGAACATGGCCTGGCCCTGCACTTGGACGGGGCGCGGTTGTACAACGCTGCGGTCAAGCTGAATGTCGACGCCCGGCAGATCACGCAACATTTCGATTCGGTGTCGGTGTGCTTGTCCAAGGGCCTCGGCGCGCCGGTGGGGTCGGTCCTGTGCGGCAGCGTCGAGCTGATCGGCAAGGCCCGCCGGCTGCGCAAGATGGTCGGCGGCGGCATGCGTCAGGCCGGGATTCTCGCGGCGGCGGGGCTGTACGCCCTGGAACATCAGGTCCAGCGCCTGGCCGATGACCACGCCAATGCCCAGCGGCTCGCCGAGGGCTTGCGCGCGGCGGGTTACGAGGTCGAGCCGGTGCAGACCAACATGGTCTACGTACAAATGGGCGAGCGGGCCGAGGCGATCAAGGCATTTGCCGATGAGCGGGGCGTCAAGCTCAGCGCTGCGCCACGCCTGCGAATGGTGACGCACATGGACGTGAGCGCGGCGCAAATCGACCAGGTGATCGCCACTTTCGTCGAATTTTCCCGCCAATGACTCGTCAACCGGGGCAATTGACAGTTTCTATCGTATAAACACGCTGTACCCCACGCGCAGGGCCGATATAATGCGGCCCTTTGCCGTTGCTTCGTCTGTTGACGTTTTGCACAGGCCTTTGGCCGCAGCCTCCGTGGAAGAACCTAATGAAAAGCGCAGAAATCCGTGAAGCCTTCCTTCGCTTCTTCGAAGAGCAAGGCCACACCCGAGTAGCCTCCAGCTCTTTGATTCCGGGCAACGACCCGACCCTGCTGTTCACCAACGCGGGGATGAACCAGTTCAAGGACTGCTTCCTGGGCCAGGAAAAACGTGCCTACACCCGTGCGGTGAGCAGCCAGAAGTGCGTGCGTGCCGGCGGTAAGCACAACGACCTGGAGAACGTCGGTTATACCGCTCGTCACCACACCTTCTTCGAAATGCTGGGTAACTTCAGCTTCGGTGACTATTTCAAGCGCGACGCCATCACCTTCGCCTGGACCTTCCTGACCTCCGACAAGTGGCTGAACCTGCCCAAGGAGAAGCTCTGGGTAACGGTCTACGCCACCGACGACGAAGCCTATGACATCTGGACCAAAGAGGTCGGTGTCCCGGCTGAGCGCATGGTGCGCATTGGCGACAACAAAGGTGCGCCTTACGCCTCCGATAACTTCTGGACCATGGGCGACACCGGGCCGTGCGGTCCGTGCACCGAGATTTTCTACGATCACGGCGCCGACATCTGGGGCGGCCCACCCGGCTCGCCGGAAGAAGACGGTGACCGCTACATCGAGATCTGGAACAACGTATTCATGCAGTTCAACCGCACCGCCGATGGCGTGTTGCATCCGCTGCCAGCGCCGTCGGTCGACACCGGCATGGGCCTGGAGCGGATCAGTGCGGTGCTGCAGCACGTTCACTCCAACTACGAAATCGACCTGTTCCAGAGCCTGCTGAGCGCGTCGGCCCAGGCCATCGGTTGCACCAACGACAACCAGGCGTCGCTCAAAGTGGTGGCCGACCACATCCGCTCCTGCGGTTTCCTGATTGCCGACGGTGTGCTGCCTTCCAACGAAGGCCGCGGTTATGTGCTGCGCCGGATCATCCGTCGCGCCTGCCGTCACGGCAACAAACTGGGCGCCAAGGGCAGCTTCTTCTATCAGATCGTCGCGGCATTGGCGGCCGAGATGGGCGAAGCCTTCCCGGAACTCAAATCCCAGCAGGCGCACATCGAGCGCGTGCTCAAGGCTGAAGAAGAACAATTCGCCAAGACCCTGGAGCAAGGCCTGAAGATCCTCGAGCAGGACCTGGCCGAGCTCAAGGGCAACGTGGTCCCGGGCGATGTGGTGTTCAAGCTGTACGACACCTACGGTTTCCCGATGGACCTGACCGGCGACATCGCCCGCGAACGCAACCTGACCCTCGACGAGGAAGGTTTCGAGCGTGAGATGGACGCCCAGCGGGTGCGTGCGCGTTCTGCCAGCTCCTTCGGCATGGACTACAACAGCCTGGTCAAGGTTGATGTGGCCACCGAGTTCACCGGTTATGCGGGCACCACCGGCTCGGCCAAGATCGTCGCCATCTATAAGGATGGGCAATCGGTCGACATCCTGAGCGAAGGCCAGGAAGGCGTGATCGTGCTGGACAAGACGCCGTTCTACGCCGAATCCGGCGGCCAGATCGGCGACAGCGGCTACCTGCAGGCCGGCAGTTCGCGTTTCGACGTGCGTGACACCACCAAGACCGGCGGCGCCTTCCTGCACCACGGCGTGCTGGCGTCGGGCAGCCTGATGATCGCCGCCCCGGTGGCCGCCCATGTCGACGCCGACGTTCGGCATGCCACGTCGCTGAACCACTCCGCCACGCACTTGCTGCACGCTGCGTTGCGCCAGGTGCTGGGCGAGCATGTCCAGCAGAAGGGTTCGTTGGTGGACAGTCAGCGCCTGCGCTTCGACTTCAGCCATTTCGAAGCCATCAAGCCTGAGCAGCTCAAGGCGCTGGAAGAAATCGTCAACGCCGAGATTCGCAAGAACTCCCCGGTGGAAACCGAAGAAACCGACATCGAGACCGCCAAGCGCAAGGGCGCGATGGCGTTGTTCGGCGAGAAATACGGCGACAACGTGCGCGTGCTGAGCATGGGCGACTTCTCCGTTGAACTGTGCGGTGGTATCCACGCCAACCGCACCGGCGACATCGGCCTGATGAAAATCATCAGCGAAGGTGGCGTGGCATCCGGCGTGCGCCGGATCGAAGCGGTCACCGGCGCGGCGGCCCTGGCGTACCTCAACGCGGCCGAAGAACAACTCAAGGAAGCGGCAACCCTGATCAAGGGCAGCCGTGACAACCTGATCGACAAGCTGTCGGCTGTGCTGGAGCGCAATCGCCTGCTGGAAAAGCAACTCGAGCAGTTGCAGGCCAAGGCCGCCAGCGCTGCGGGCGACGATCTCTCGGCCCAGGCCGTGGACGTCAAGGGCGTGAAAGTGCTGGCCGTGCGTCTGGACGGCCAGGATGGCAAGGCGCTGCTGGCGCTGGTCGATCAACTGAAAAACAAACTCGGCCGAGCAGTGATCCTGCTCGGCAGTGTCCATGAGGAAAAGGTCGTTCTCGTCGCAGGCGTGACCAAAGACCTGACTGGCCAACTCAAAGCCGGTGATTTGATGAAGCAAGCCGCTGCGGCAGTGGGCGGCAAGGGCGGTGGTCGTCCGGACATGGCGCAAGGCGGTGGTACCGACGTCGGCGCACTGGACGCGGCACTGGCCCAGACCGTTGCATTTGTAGAGCAGGGTATTTAAGGCGGCGTCCCGGGCTTGCAGTCTAGTGGCCGGCCCGGTTGCTGTTGAGTGATTATTGGGCGCCCTTCATGGGCAGAGGCGGCTTTGAAATGGCTTTGATCGTACAGAAATTTGGAGGCACCTCGGTCGGCACTGTCGAGAGAATCGAACAAGTCGCCGACAAGGTTAAGAAATTCCGCGAGGCGGGCGATGACCTGGTGGTTGTGCTGTCGGCAATGAGCGGCGAGACCAACCGTCTGATCGATCTGGCCAAGCAAATCAGCGGCGACCAGCAACCGGTTCCCCGTGAGCTGGACGTGATCGTTTCCACCGGCGAGCAGGTGACCATCGCCTTGCTGGCCATGGCGCTGATCAAGCGTGGCGTGCCAGCGGTGTCCTACACCGGCAACCAGGTGCGTATCCTGACGGACAGCGCGCACAATAAAGCGCGTATTCTGCAGATCGACGACCAGAAGATCCGCGGCGACCTGAAGGCTGGCCGTGTCGTGGTCGTCGCCGGTTTCCAGGGTGTAGACGAGCAGGGCAACATCACCACCCTCGGCCGTGGTGGTTCCGACACCACGGGCGTAGCGCTGGCAGCGGCCCTCAAGGCTGACGAATGCCAGATCTACACCGATGTGGACGGTGTCTACACCACCGACCCACGCGTGGTGCCTGTGGCCCAGCGCCTGGACAAGATCACGTTCGAAGAGATGCTGGAAATGGCCAGCCTCGGTTCGAAGGTGTTGCAGATCCGGGCGGTCGAATTCGCCGGCAAGTACAACGTTCCGCTGCGCGTTCTGCACAGCTTCAAAGAGGGTCCGGGCACCCTCATTACTATTGATGAAGAGGAATCCATGGAACAGCCGATCATTTCCGGCATCGCTTTCAACCGCGATGAAGCCAAGCTGACCATCCGTGGCGTGCCAGACACCCCCGGCGTGGCGTTCAAGATTCTCGGCCCGATCAGTGCCGCGAACATCGAAGTCGACATGATCGTGCAGAACGTCTCGCACGATAACACCACTGACTTCACCTTCACCGTGCACCGCAACGACTACCAGTCTGCCGAAGCGATACTGAAAAAAACCGCTGGCGAGATCGGTGCCCGGGAAGTGGTGGGCGATACCAAGATCGCCAAGGTCTCGATCGTCGGTGTCGGCATGCGCTCCCACGCAGGCGTGGCCAGCCGCATGTTCGAATCCCTGGCCAAGGAAAGCATCAACATCCAGATGATCTCTACCTCGGAAATCAAGGTTTCCGTGGTCATCGAAGAGAAGTACCTGGAACTGGCCGTGCGCGCCCTGCACACGGCTTTCGAACTCGACGCTGCTGCCCAACCGGGCGAGTAAAGCGTTGTCTGGAGGGCGCGGCTGGACCGCGCCCTTTGTTTTTCTGAATGGCGCGTCCCAAAACTGTTCTTTTGCCCGCGCTGGTCAATACTAGGCCTGTAGGCTTCGACCGTTTCGGTTGTAGGTCCAATGCCTTTTTTTTTCAGACTGTTGTCCCTTAAGTGAATTGCGTGAGGAGAAAGGTATGCTGATTCTGACCCGTCGGTGTGCAGAAAGCCTGATTATTGGCGATGGCGAAATCACCGTGACCGTGCTCGGCGTCAAAGGAAACCAAGTGCGTATCGGCGTTAATGCCCCGAAAGAGGTTGCTGTACACCGCGAGGAAATTTACCTGCGTATCAAGAAAGAGAAGGACGACGAACCAAGCCATTAATTTTTATCGATTTTTATGTTTGCAAACGGGGATGAAGGTGGTTAATATACGCCCCGTGTTGCGGAGAGCTGGCCGAGTGGCCGAAGGCGCTCCCCTGCTAAGGGAGTACACCTCAAAAGGGTGTCGGGGGTTCGAATCCCCCGTTCTCCGCCATTATTTTTTAGTGCGTCAAAACCTGGCTTGATCAGTAAGTGCTTGAAATTACTGAAAAAAGCGCTTTACAAAAGGAATTGACGACCTATAATGCGCGGCAACAAATGCACTCGTAGCTCAGCTGGATAGAGTACTCGGCTACGAACCGAGCGGTCACAGGTTCGAATCCTGTCGAGTGCACCATTTAAGAGTTGTTTGCAGCAATGCAAATAACTTGGCTTCAACCAGTTGTGATCTGGTATAAAACCACAACCTGCACTCGTAGCTCAGCTGGATAGAGTACTCGGCTACGAACCGAGCGGTCACAGGTTCGAATCCTGTCGAGTGCACCAAACACCAAGAAGCCCGCGTTTTACGCGGGCTTTTTGCTGTCTACGATTTGCCTTTTACGCATCCCCTCTCATCGAACACGACCTCTGCGCTGCGGCGTTTCTTCGCCTTGTAGCTATACCGCGTGCTCGAATTCCGAACTTTGATCGAATCTGGCTTGCCCAGGGCGCTCTCTACGTCCTGTTGGCTCATGCCGGCGATGATGCGTCGGCCCAGGATGGCGTCGCGGCGTTGCCTGGCGTCGATGAGGTTCCCGCAGCGGTCCTGGAACTGGCCAACCACGGTCGGTTCCTTGCGCGTGGTTTTGTTGTCGGATGTTAGCCCGCGCTCCGCTTCAGGCAGCATCGCCTCGGTCGTCGGTTTGATTGTCGGTTCGGTCGAACCTGGGCGATACGGATGGATCTGTTGTAGCGACAGGGCTTCTCCCGGGCCGCAGCTCAGGGTGGTGAATGTCACGTGTCCTGCGACGTTTTCGCAGCGATGCACGGTCTGCCCGGCAGCCGATAAAGGCAGGCAGGGCAAGCAGGCGAGCAGGAACAGGCAGTGGTTGAGGTGCATCCGGTCGTCCTCCTTGACGGTGCAGAAGAGAAGGGTAGTCGCCGCATTTCTGCCGCGGCGTGTGTTTTCTTTTCTGGATAAGTCGTCGTAAGGGAACAGGTTCAGCCTGTGTTCAGGTTTGTCTCGCAAGCGCTTGTTCTTGCCATGATTTTTTAGCGTTTTAAAGCGTCAAGCGGTGTATGATTGCGCCCGTCAGCCCCGCCGGGGCTTTGGAATATCTCCATGGACTTACCCAGTAGTTACTCAATATTTAGTTTTGCCAATCATGAATTGACTGATTGATCCTTCCGGCGTGCTCCACTGCTGGGAGTGGAGTTCGCCTATGACCCAAGTAGATGTAAAAAAAACGCAGGAAAGCCTTCAGGATCGCCTCGCTCAAGTTGTTGAGCTGCTGCAGCGCCAGCGTGTCGTCGAAGACCTGACGCATCGCCAGGAAGGTCCGCATCATGACCGGGTCGAGAACCTGGTCCACCGGCAGAATCTCGTCGAGCTGCAACGCAAGCTCGATGATCTGCACTCCGCCGACGTCGCCTACATTCTTGAAGCCTTGCCACTGGAAGAGCGTCTGACGGTCTGGCAGTTGGTCAAGGCTGATCGCGACGGTGACATCCTGCTCGAAGTGTCGGACTCGGTTCGGGAAACCCTGATCGCCGACATGGATGATCACGAGTTGCTGGCGGCGGCCAAGGAAATGGACGCCGACGAACTCGCCGACCTTGCGCCCGAACTGCCGCGGGACGTTGTCCACGAACTGATGGAAGCCCTCGACGGCCAGCAGCGTGAGCGTGTGCGTTCGGCGTTGTCCTACGACGAGGAGCAGGTCGGTGCGCTGATGGACTTCGAGATGGTGACGATCCGAGAGGACGTCAGCCTTGAAGTGGTATTGCGCTACCTGCGTCGCCTCAAGGAACTGCCTGGGCATACTGACAAGCTGTTTGTGGTCGACTACGACGGCGTGCTCAAGGGCGTTCTGCCCATCAAGCGTTTGCTCGTCAACGACCCGGAAAAACAGGTGGCCGAGGTGATGGCCAGCGATCCGGTGAGCTTTCACCCGGACGAAGACGCCTATGATGCGGCCCAGGCGTTCGAACGTTATGACTTGATTTCGGCGCCGGTGGTCGACAAGAACGGCAAGCTGATCGGTCGTCTGACCATCGATGAAATGGTCGACTTGATTCGTGAGGAAAGCGAAAGCGAAGTCCTCAACATGGCCGGTCTGCGCGAAGAAGAAGACATCTTCGCCTCGGTCTGGAAATCCCTGCGTAACCGCTGGGCCTGGTTGGCGATCAATCTGATCACCGCGTTTGTTGCCTCCCGGGTCATCGGCCTGTTCGAAGGCTCCATCGAAAAACTGGTGGCGCTTGCGGCGCTGATGCCCATCGTCGCCGGTATCGGTGGCAACTCTGGCAACCAGACCATCACCATGATCGTCCGTGCCATGGCGCTGGACCAGGTCAGTACCGGCAACACTTCGCGATTGATGCGCAAGGAACTGGCTGTGTCCCTGATCAACGGCGTGATTTGGGGTGGTGTGATTGGCGTGGTGGCTTATCTGCTCTATGGCAGCTGGTCGCTGGGGGTGGTCATGACGGCCGCGATGACGCTCAATCTGTTGTTGGCGGCATTGATGGGGGTCCTGATCCCCATGACCCTGGCCCGCATGGGCCGTGACCCTGCCATGGGCGCCAGTGTCATGATTACCGCGGTGACTGACAGTGGCGGGTTCTTCATCTTCCTGGGGTTGGCGACGATTTTCTTGCTCTGAGTCGCTCATCGAGAAACCCGCCTGTTTGGCGTAATACTGTCTACATAGAAAAACGGCGCTTCTTTCAGAAATGGGAAGCGCCGTTTTTTTTTGCGCTTCTTTTGGGGGGTGTTTGATCGGTGTGTATATCCGTTTCTGCGGTAACGGCTGCTTATGGTTCCGCCCTGACGGCGGGTCACTTTCGAAAAGCCCGGAAGCCGGCCCAGTCGAAAGTAACCAAAGCGCTTCTGCCCCACCACTCGGTGCCTCGCCTAGGCTCGGCATGCCCTCACTCCGGCATTGCTCCGTGGGCCCGCCGCGAAGGGCCATCCATGGCCCA